>JAUMWI010000029.1 GCA_030529725.1 Eubacteriales bacterium
CTACCTGATAATGCCGATGATGATGGGACTTGCCGTGTGCGCAGAGCCTGTGGTGCAGATCGTTTTGACGGAAAAGTGGCTGCCGTGCGTGCCGTATCTGCGCATTTTCTGCTTTACTTATGCGTTTTGGCCGATCCATACCGCCAATCTCAACGCCATGAAGGCGCTGGGCCGCAGCGACTATTTCCTGAAGCTGGAGATCATCAAAAAAGTCGTTGGCCTCACGGCGATTGTCATTTCCATGTGGTACGGCGTGATCTGGATGGCACGCAGCCTGATTATTACGAGCGTTCTCAGCCAGCTTATCAATTCTTATCCGAACCGCAAGCTGTTGAATTACCGTTATGCCGACCAGCTCAAGGATATGCTGCCGCAGATCGGCCTGTCCTGCCTGATGGGTGCCATCGTCTACTGCGTGACGTTCCTGAACCTGAATGAGTGGCTCACGCTGTTAATTCAGGTTCCGTTGGGAGTAGTCATTTATATCGTCGGCTCAAAGCTACTGCGCATTGACAGCTTTGAGTATGTCTGTAACATTGCAAAGGGATATTTACCAAAAAGAAAAGGAACAATCCAATGAAACTTGGAATTATGCAGCCGTATTTCTTTCCGTATATCGGGTACTGGCAGCTGATGAATGCAGTGGACAAGTATGTGGTTTATGATGATGTAAATTATATAAAGGGCGGCTGGATCAACCGGAATCGGGTATTGGTGAACGGGCAACCGCATTATATAAACCTACCTATGATAGGAGCAAGCCCTAATAAGATAATCAATGAAATCAAGGTCAATTGTGATTTGCTACCGAAGCAAAAGACATTACGCCTTTTGGAACAGTCTTATAAAAAGGCACCGTTTTTTCATCAAACATATGAACTGGTAGAACGAGTTTTGACGCAGCAAGAGGATAATCTTGCAAAATTCTTAATGCTTTCGATTCAAGAGGTCAAAGAGTATCTTGGAATACAGACCGAACTCATTTTTTCCTCGTCGCTGCCGAAGGACAACAGTCTGAAAGGTCAGGATAAAGTTCTCTCTATCTGCGAGTTGCTTGGGGCGACAGAGTACTACAATGCAATAGGTGGACAGGAGCTGTATTCTTTCGAGGTATTTGAAGAGGGGAATATTGCGCTGAAATTTGTAAAGACAGAACCAATTTTTTATCAGCAGTTTGGAAATGAGTTTCAAAGCAATCTTTCCATTATCGACGTGATGATGTTCAACTCAAAAGAAGAAATCAAAGAGATGCTCGGGAAATATACCTTAATTGAGGGAACACACAATGACTGAAATCGGCGGATACATAGAACTGGATACCTTTAATCTTCCAATGCGCCATGACGGAGCACTGGCGCTCAACTGCGGACGGAATTGCCTTGCCTACCTGATCGAAGCAAGGCAGATCCGAAAAATCGCCCTGCCGTATTTCCTCTGCGACTCTGTGCGCGGCGCTTGCGACCGCTATGGCGTGACTGTCCGGCAGTATCACATTGGCGCGGATTTCCTGCCTGCGGAGCTCTCGCCTGACGCCGATGAGTGGCTCTATCTTGTGAATTACTATGGGCAGCTCACCGCGCAGCAGATCAAAGAATACGCAAAAAAATACCCGCGCATCATCGTTGACAATGCGCAGGCATATTTTGACGAGCCGCTCAGCGGAATAGACACCATCTATACTTGCCGGAAGTTTTTCGGCGTGTCGGACGGCGCGTTCCTCTACACGGATGCAAAGCTAAATCGAGAGCTGCCGCAGGATGAATCGTTTGAGCGGATTCATTATATTTTGGGGCGCTTTGAGCGCACTGCCTCCGAATTCTATGCAGAGGCGTCTGCCAATAACCGCTTTTTTGAGACGGAACCGATTAAGCGTATGTCGAAACTGACGGAGAATTTGCTCCACGCCATAGACTACGCGGCAGTCAAACGCAGGCGGATAGAAAACTATGCGTACCTTGCGGACAAGCTGGACGGGTGCAACCGCCTAAAGCTCCGCCCGATCGAGGGCGCGTTTGCGTATCCGCTGTGGCTCGAAAACGGCGCAGAAATGCGGAAACAGCTGATTGAGCAGAAAATTTATGTTCCGACGCTCTGGCCGAATGTGCTCTCTGAGCTGCCGCCGGACAGCTTGGAATACGATATGGCAAACAACATCCTGCCGCTTCCGGTGGACCAGCGGTATGGGGCAGACGAGATGAAGAAGATCGCGGGAGAAACTACAAAATGAAAAAACTGTTAATTCTCGGGGGAACGAAAAATCAAGTGCCCCTAATTCAAGCAGCAAAGAATGAGGGCTATTATGTCATTGTCTGCGACTGGACAACAACAAACCCAGGGATTGCATTAGCTGATAAGCACTATCAGGTTAGTACATTGGATTATGACGCTGTCATTGATGTTGCACGAAAAGAGAAAATTGATGGCATAATTTCAAACTCAGAGCCAGCGATGATGAATGTTGCGAGAGTTGCAGAGGAGTTGAAACTAATTGGGAATTCTGTCCATAGTATCGAACAGTTAAGTTCAAAAGACTTATTTCGCAAACTACAAAAGGAGTCTTGCGAGTTTGCCCCTAAGCATTTTTCAACAAAGGACATAAAAGAGTTTTTGTATAGAGCGAACGCATTTGATTATCCGGTAATTGTGAAGCCAGCAGAGAACTCCGGAACAAGAGGAACAAAAAAGATTGATAGATACGACGAAAAAACTCTAATTGCTTCTTTCGAAGAGTGTGTTTCTTTATCGAGAAATGGTAAATGTGCTATCGAAGAATATGTTGAAATGCCAAAACACACTGTGATCGAAGGTGAGGTTTTCGTTAACAATCATTGTTTCTTTTGGGAAGGATTTTTCTCAACCGAAAGAAGTGAACTTGCCCCGATGATTCCAATGACATATTCCATGCCCCTGCGACTTCCACCCCAAAAAATGGATAAGATTAAGTCTACTCTTTCAAAGCTATTCTTAAATGCGGGTATTCGACACGGTGAGTATAATGTTGAACTCTATTTTACAAAATCTGGCGACGTTTTTGTGATTGAGATCAATGTTCGACAGGGTGGGAATTATCTCCCAGACCTTGTTGCAAAGCACTGTGGTGTTGATATGTATCGGCTTCTTATCACTACAGTAGTGGGCGATAATAAGTACTGGAACGAAGTCATGTCAAATCGAAATCCTTTCAAAAAATATGTCACACGGCATGCTGTTTTTTCCCATCAAACAGGAAAATATATGGGTGTTTCAATTGAAGATACGATAAAACGGTATATTACCTCGATTTCCGAACAGAAGGCAATTGGGGATAGAGTTGATATTTGTAGAAACGGGAGTGATTTAATCAGCTTGATTGATTTTGAGTTTCCGGATGTTGAAATGCAACATTACTATAAAGATAGAATGGAAAGTATGGTTATTCCGATAGTTGTTGAAGATAGAACCCGTTAGAGGATAGGGGTTGAAACCGTTTTAACATCGAAAAAGCAGCACTCAATAGAAATAATTCTATGTATGAAAGCTTTTAATTATTGAAAGTTATGACTTATATGAAAAAAGAGGAGAATTGAGATGGACGGCATAAAATATACAGAATTGATGGGCGAAAATGTTTTGCCGTTGCTGAAATACTGTGGGAAAAATGTAAGGGTTTTTCAACTGTCCAAAATTATTAATCCACATTGCGCCGAGATAGACGATAATAGCATTATCTATGATTTTGTATTTATAGATGCAAATAAATCGTTCAAAATGGGCAAACACAGCTGTATCACATGGCATTGCCTTATTGAGGGAGCATCTTATGTAGAAATTGGAGATAGATGCTTTTTGGGGCCTGGGACTAAAATACTCGGCAGCACATATGAGTTTAACGGTTATTATACGTCAGAACATATTCATCCAGATGTTAGCAAAATACGTTATGGAAAGATTACAATCATGAATGATGCTTATTTAGGGGCAAATTGTGTGGTGATGCCGGGAGTTACAATTGGGGAAGGTGCACTTGTAGGAGCAGGTGCGTTTGTAAACTCTGACCTGGAACCGTGGGGCATATATGTGGGCTCTCCAGCAAGAAAAATTGGAGAGCGTGAGAAACCCACAGAAGAGAGAAGAAAAATTGTAGAAGCAATGGATTGGACACGACATTTTTAAGCTATCGATGAGATAGTGGTTAGGAATGATGAAGACCATGTCTGCGCCGGATAGGCGAAAGCTTAATATATTTAATGCAGTATAGGCCCAATAGAAAAAACTCCCGTACCCGAATTCTGCACAAATGTATGGTTTACCAAATCATACAGACCGACCACAAAGTCAATTTTTCTATAGCAAGGGATATAGTGTCTAATGAGAATATCGCTGTCAAATATTTGACAGTAGTACAGTTTCCCAATAAAATTTCTGCTGTGTTCATTGCTTATATTTTGACATAATAGGCCCAGGGTTAATGATGAGGACAGGCTTTTATTTGAAAAAGGATAGGGATAAAATATATTATTTACACTTACCCCGGTTTTGTCTTGTGATACACAATACCTTGAGTTGGCACTCAAAACGGACGGTCGAGAGAAACTCCGGTAGTTGTTATTCCCAAAGCCTATTGTAAAATCAGAGGCGTTAAATGAAACAAAGAAAGCGTTTTGATTATCTGCAATTTTAGACGCTAAAACAGACCGCCAAATACCGTCAAAGGTTGTGGGGCAGAAATCGTAAATTGCTTTTGTTCCCGTACTTGGAATAACCCCCGTGTCAATCCACTGCGTGCCGGTACTCTCGATATACTCCACCTGCTGATATTCTCTCGGCAGCAGGGAATGCCTGCCCATCTGCGCGTTTCGCGCAAGCAGCAGATTACTCATCGTTCCCGCCGCCTCTCATCGCTTCGCTCAATGGATTTACCTGCCATACGGACACAATCTGTCCGTCCTGCTCTGCCCAACGGCTGGTAAGGAACTGCGTTTCCGGATCGTACTCCGGCATTTCGGCGGTGACGACGGGCAGATAGCCGTGCTGAGTAAGCCACCACTCCGGCGTCGGATTATGGTGCGTGCTGCCCTCCGTGACCGTGCGCGGCGCATAAGAAAGCTGCGCTACATCAATAAGTTTTGCATACCGTTTCATTCGCTTACCTCCGCATATTTTGCACTGATAATGATTTTGCTGTTGCTGTCCGCAATCCACAGACAGCGATAGATGATCTCATAAATCGTATGTTCCGCCCATGTCGGCTCGTCCTCCCATTTGATGGCATAGCCCTCCGGCGCGGTATCGCTGAAGGCGAGGCCGTCACCGGCGCGGAAGATCAGCCCGCACAGGAAATCCAGCCCCTCCGAGGGAGTGGGCAGCGTGACCTGCACGGAAACAGGCGCACCGCTGATGACGGTGGTGCAGCCTGCGCTGAGCGTGACGGATGTTTCCTCTGTGAGCAAAACAGTTTCCTGCTCTGCCTTTCCGGACAAGTCCGCATGAATTTGTTCGGCGGCGCCCATCACATCATCGACCCAGCTTGCCCACGGTGCGGGCGGGGTAGCATCCCCCGCATCCAACGCAGGAGTCACAAAGGTGGTCCATAATTCAGACTTGGCTATCTTATCACCGATGTAGTATTGCAGCTCACATTTTCCGTAGCCTGTTTTTGCGGTGTCCGTACTGTCTGGTGACCAAATGAGGGTGTTTCCGCTGACTGTTGTGACTACGCCATAGGGCGCGGTATCTTCGTGCCTCTTGACAAGTAGTAAAAAGCTACCTCCTGTTCCGAAGTCTGCGAAAAACTGGCTGACATCAAAGTGAAACTGCTCCGTTTTTGATTCTCCCTGATAGCCGAGCAAAAGCGTATCACCGCTTTCAACCTGTATGCTCATATTAATTTCCTCCGTTTGCAACAAAATGGTTATTTGAGATAACACAATGCGATATATGCTAACTCAAATCTAAGAGCACTTTCATAAATGTAGGACGGTTTGATACAACAACCAAAAAGATCGGAGCATTTTTTATGATTCAAGTCACTCGTTCCTCCATGCCCCCCTACGAGGAGTATTGCGACGAAATCAAAGAATTATGGGGCAGCCACTGGCTGACCAACAACGGCGCGAAGCATAACGAGCTTCAATCGGCGCTTGAGGCGTATTTGTCCTGCCCTCACGTGACGCTCTTTACGAACGGACACCTTGCGCTGGAAAATATCCTCTCGGCGTTTGATTTCCCGCGCGGCGGCGAGGTCGTCACCACGCCGTTCACTTTTGCCTCGACTACCAACGCCATCGTGCGCAGCGGGCTTGTGCCGGTGTTCTGCGACATTGATCCCATGACCTACACGATGGATTCCGCAAAGATCGAGCCGTTGATTACGGATACAACAGTCGCCATTGTGCCCGTCCACGTTTACGGCAACCTCTGCGATGCAGATGCGATTGCCGACATTGCCAAAAAGCATCACCTCAAGGTGATTTACGATGCGGCGCACGCGTTCGGTGTGACGAAAAACGGCGTCAGCGTGGCAAACTTCGGCAATGCGTCCATGTTCAGCTTCCACGCGACCAAGGTATTCAACACGATCGAGGGCGGTGCGGTGTGCTATGCGGACGCGGCGCTTGCGGACAAGCTTAACGACTGGAAGAACTTCGGCCTGCACGGGGAAGAGGGACGCTATGTCGGCGGCAACGCCAAAATGAATGAGTTTCAGGCGGCGATGGGTATTTGCAATCTACGTCATTTGGAGGACGAGATCACAAAGCGCAAAGCGGTCGTGGAGCGTTACCGCGAGCGGCTTTCGGGTGTAGAGGGCATCCGCCTCTGTGCGCCGCAGCCGGATGTGCAGTCGAACTACGCGTATTTCCCCGTGGTATTTGACGGCTATCGCTATACCCGCGACGAGGTCGCACAGCGCCTTGCACAGCGTGAGATTTTTGCACGGAAGTATTTCTATCCGCTGACGAATTCCTTTGAATGCTATCGTGATTTTCCGACCTTCGGCGCAGAGAAAACGCCGATGGCGAAGTACATTTCCGAGCGTGTGCTGACGCTTCCGCTCTACGCGGATCTTGCCATCGAGGATGTTGATCGCATCTGTGATTTGATCTTGAAATAGGGAGATTGCACCATGAAAGGTATTATTTTAGCTGGCGGTAAGGGTACGCGCCTTTACCCAATGACAAAGGTCGTATCGAAGCAGCTTCTGCCGATTTATGATAAACCGCTCATTTACTATCCGCTGTCCATGCTGTTGCTTGCGAAAATTCGGGAGATTCTTATCATTTCCACACCTGAGGACATCGACAACTATCGAACCCTGCTCGGCGATGGTTCCCGCCTCGGCGTGTCCTTTACATACAAGGTGCAGGAGACTCCGCGCGGTCTCGCCGATGCTTTTATCCTCGGCGAAGAATTTATCGGTGATGACAATGTCTGCCTGATTCTCGGCGACAATGTGTTCTATGGGCAGAATATGAGCTCAATCCTATGGAAAGCTTGCGAACGCATGACTGGTGCGACCATTTTCGGGTATCCTGTCAAAGATGCACACTCCTTCGGTGTGGTGGAGTTCGATAGCGATCACAAGGTCGTTTCTATTGAGGAAAAGCCCGCGCAGCCCAAGAGCAATTATGCCGTGCCGGGACTCTATTTCTACGATAATCGTGTGGTCGAGATTGCCAAGAATGTCAAGCCCTCTGCCCGTGGTGAGATTGAGATCACTGCGGTCAATAATGAATATCTGAAGCTTGGCGAGCTTCATGTGGAACTGCTCGGACGCGGCATCGCATGGCTTGATACCGGCACGCCCGAGGGTATGCTCAAGGCCGCCGAGTACGTCGAAGCGGTGCAATCTCGTCAGGGCTTCTATATGTCCTGCATTGAGGAGATCGCCTGGCGGCGCGGCTTCATCACAGCTGAGCAGCTCATGGCTCTCGGTCAGGAACTGAAAATGACAGACTACGGTCAGTACCTAATCAGTCTCGCGGAGGCAGCACGATGAAAACCATTTTAGTCACCGGCGGCGCCGGATTTATCGGTTCAAACTTTATCTATTTGCTGCTTGAGGAGCGTCCGGATTGGAAGGTCGTCTGTGTAGACGCATTGACCTATGCGGCAAATATCCATACGCTGAACAAAGCAATGGATAATCCAAATTTTAAATTCTACAAGGAAGACATCCGCAACCGCGATGGCATTTTCAAAATTTTTGAAGCGGAGAAGCCGGACATCGTGGTCAATTTTGCCGCGGAAAGCCATGTTGACCGCAGCATCGAGAACCCCGGGATCTTCCTTGAGACGAATATTCTCGGCACACAGGTGATGATGGATGCCTGCCGCAAGTACGGCGTGGAGCGTTTTCATCAGGTCGGCACGGACGAGGTCTACGGCGATCTGCCGCTTGACCGCCCTGACCTGTTCTTCCATGAAGACACGCCGATCCATACATCCAGTCCGTATTCGACCTCGAAGGCCTCTGCGGATCTGCTCGCGCTGGCATATCACAGAACCTATGGCTTGCCTGTAACGATTAGCCGTTGTTCCAACAACTACGGACCCTATCAGTTTCCGGAAAAGCTGATTCCGCTGATGATCAACAACGCAAGCCACGATAAGGCACTACCGGTTTATGGGGAGGGTTTGAACGTCCGTGACTGGATGTATGTCAAAGACCACTGCTATGGTATTCTTGCCGTGCTTGAAAAGGGCAAGGTCGGTGAAGTGTATAACCTTGGCGGTCATAACGAAAAAGCCAACATTGAAATCGTCAAAATCATTCTCAAGGAGCTTGGAAAACCTGAAAGTCTGATTACCTATGTCACTGACCGCAAAGGTCACGACCAGCGCTATGCCATCGACCCGAGCAAGGCGAATCGTGAGCTTGGCTGGGGACCGACGACAAAGTTTGCCGACGGCATCAAGCTGACGATTGATTGGTACAAGAACCACATGGACTGGATGCACGAATGCACCAGCGGCGATTATATGAAGTACTACGAAGAAATGTACGGAAACAGATAAATAGCTCCGCGCGGGGTGATGCGGGAAGGGGGCGCCTGCCCGCTGCAAAGAGATAAGGAAAAACAATGGCAATTTAACTGGAGACAAAATATCTCGAAGGCTTTCTGACAGCGCAGGAGGAAGCCTCCGTGCTGGAAGAAGTCAAGCGTGCGGCGCAGTCGCTTTATGACGGTACCTGCACAGGTGTCGAAATGACCGGCTGGCGCACATGGCCGACGGACTATGATCGTGAGGAGTTTGCGCGCATCAAGGCGACGGCAGAGAAGATCCGCGGCGACAGTCCGGCACGACAACCGAGCCTGCCATCGCGTTCCGCTTTTTCAAGGACTATTTTGAGCACGCCTGCGCGGTGTCTGCACTTGTTTTGGGCGTCAACCACTTTGACCAGCCGGGCGTCGAGGCGTATAAGCACAGTATGTTCCGCTTGCTTGGAAGAGTGGGCTATGCAGAGTAAGCAGCTTTCTTACACGCACCCCAAAATTATGATAAAAGCAATCGGCTGCCTACGAGCAAATGTACGGAAAGAGATAAAATAATGTCACAATCATTCGCTACAACAAAATACTTAATGCTCCTTTTGCGAAACGTCGTTTTTGCCGAGCCGCTGCCGGAGGATTTTGCACCGGATGAAGAACTGTGGCAGGAGATCCATGCCCTCGCCAAGCGGCATCATCTGTCGCATCTGGTAGAGGCGGCTGTAAAGAGAAGCAGGCTGCCGATCAATCTTGGCACTGCACACATGGATCAGGCGATCGTGCGTTATGTACGCAGAGATTACGTTTCCAAACAGATCAGAACAACACTCAAGACGGCGGGGATCCCATTCATTTTCCTAAAGGGTGCTGTTTTGCAGACCTATTATCCCGAGGCGTGGATGCGTACCAGCTCGGATATTGATGTACTGGTCAGATCTTCTGACATTGATGCTGCCGTCCACGCACTGTGCGAAGCTGCCGGATTTAGGCGGGGCGAAGTCGCAGCACATGACATTCAGCTCATTTCGCAAAGCAACGTTAGCTTGGAGCTACACCACAGGCTGATTATGCCGGAGGCATTTCCGCGCGCCGCTGAGGTACTCGACAGCCTTTGGACTGTGGCAACTCCCATCGACGGGGAAAGCTGTGAATACCGGATGCCGGAGACGTACTTTTATCTTTACCACATTGCACATATGATGAAACATTTTAGAAATGGCGGCTGCGGAATTCGCTTCTTTCTGGATTTAAAGCTCATGCGGCAGCAGGGCGGCTTTGATGACAAAGCCTGCAAGGCGTTGGTGGAGCAGTGTGGGATGCTGCCTTTTGCCGAGGCGGTGGAAAAGCTGGCAGAGGCTTGGTTCGGCGCCGGTGATATTGCCGGCCTGGAAACCATGGAAAACTATGTTTTATCCGGCGGAATCTATGGCACGATACACAATTCGGTTGCGGTTCAGCAGGAAAAAGACGGGCGCAGCGGATATTTACTTCACCGCTTTTTCCCACCCTATGACCGCATGAAATATGAACACCCTATCTTGCAGAAGCATCGCTGGCTTTTACCGTACTTTTGGGGCAGGCGGCTGCTTCGCCTATGTAGCGCCTCTGTGCGCAGACGTGTTCTGCACGAGTACAGGGTAGGCAGGGAAAAGAAAAAAGAAGGCTTCGATGACCTGTCGAGCATGATGAAACAGCTTGGAATGGATGAGTCTATGACTACACCTACAGACAATCATGAATGAAAAACAACACTACAAAACCATTATAACGTCAGAGCATCGTCTCCTTGACCTGAAGATCAAAGAGACGGTTCGGTATCGGGATCTGATTGGCTTGTTCGTGAAGCGGGACTTTACCGCGCAGTACAAGCAGACCATTCTCGGCCCGCTCTGGGCTATTATCCAGCCGCTGCTGACCACCATCGTATTTACCGTTGTCTTTGGCTCCCTTGCCGGACTGACAACGGCAGATGTCAGTGGTGATTTTGCCATGCCCGCATTTCTCTTTTATATGTCCGGCAATATCTGCTGGAACTACTTTGCTTCCACGATGCAGACCACGTCCAATACGTTTCTCAATAACCGCCATATCATGGGAAAAGTCTACTTCCCACGCCTTGTTTCGCCCATTGCGACGGCTTTGAGCAAGCTGATATATTTCGGGATTCAGTTTGGCCTGTTTTTGCTCCTTTGGGCGTTTTTCCTGATTCGCGGCGATACGAGTATCCGAATTACCCCGGCAATGCTCCTTGTACCGCTGACGGTGCTGCAAATGATGCTGCTGTCTGTGGGCTGCGGCATCATCATATCCTCCGTAACCACAAAATACCGCGATCTTGCCATGCTGGTCGGCTTCGGCCTGCAGCTCTGGCAGTACGCGTCGCCGATCGCCTATGGCTTGGAATTGGTCTCCGGCAGGATCCCGGATCTTTTGTGGCTCTATATGCTCAACCCTGTGACGCCGATTGTCACAACATTTCGCTATGCCATGTTCGGCTTCGGCTATTTCAACCTCGGCTACTATGCCATTAGTTGGGCAATTACACTGCTGCTGTTCTTTGCGGGCTTAGTTTTGTTCAGCCGCATTGAACGGACTTTCATGGACACAATTTAGGAGGCTGCCATGGAAGAAAACATGATTTGTATTGACCACGTGTCAAAAATTTATCGGCTGGGACAGCTCAACAGCACAACGCTCCGCGCCCAGCTGCAGAGGAACCGCGCCAAGCGCAGGGGAGAAGAAGATCCTACCAGGCGCATCGGCGCAAAGACTTACCAAAGCGGCGAAACCTTTACCGCACTGGAGAATGTGACACTTGCCATCAAAAAAGGCGAGCGTGTCGGTATCATCGGACAAAACGGCGCGGGGAAGTCGACCCTGCTCAAGCTCATTTCACGCATTACAGCGCCCAGCAGCGGGACCATCGGTCTCAACGGTCGTGTCACCTCCATGCTGGAGGTGGGTACCGGCTTCCACGGGGAGCTGACCGGACGGGAAAATATCTACATGAACGGCGCCATTCTCGGCATGACGAAAAAGGAAATCGACAGCAAGCTGGAGCGCATCATCGACTTTTCCGAGGTGCGGCAGTTTATTGATACCCCGGTCAAGCGCTATTCCTCCGGCATGTATGTCAGGCTGGCCTTTTCCATCGCTGCCCATCTTGACAGCGAGATCATGATCATGGACGAGGTGCTGGCGGTGGGAGATCTTGCGTTCCAGAAAAAATGCCTTGACAAAATGAGTGACGTATCCCGCACAGAGGGGCGCACCGTGCTCTATGTTTCACACAATATGGACACCATCCGCCGCCTTTGTGATCGTGTCATTGTCCTTGACTGTGGCAGGGTGGTTTTTGACGGCGGCGTGGACGAGGGCATTGCATGGTATGAGAAAATCAGTAAGTGAAAACAATCCGGACACAACGCTGGCACTGCCGGAGACCATAAAGGTGATTGCGGAGCAACTGCTCGGGTGGAGGGCAGAGCGAACATTGGAAGATATGTGCCGGGACGCATGGCGGTTTGAAAGACTATTATCATTTTGTCGTGAAAATGCCTAAACTATGTGAAATTACGGCACCAAGTTACTATTGTAATGACAGTCTTTTTCTGTTACAATTAACATAGCTAACATGGCGCTTTGTGCAATAACATCGCAGAATATAGAGGGGATAAGATGAACGAGAGAAACGAAGGGCTGGGAATCGATCTTCAAAAACTGCTAATGGCATACCTCCACAAATGGTGGCTGATCCTGCTTGCTGCCGTATTGATGGCAGGAGCGGCTCTTGCATATACATATTACTGTGTGACAGACCTGTATCAAGCCTATACGACCATTTATGTCAACAATGTCAAGGAAGGCGAGAAGGTGGAGTCGGTTTCCACCGGTAACCTTTCCGCTTCCACACGCCTGGTCAGCACATATATCAACATCGTCAAGAGTGACCGTGTGATGGACAAAGTGTCGTCGGAGCTGAAGGGGGACTATTCTACTGCGGCTTTGAAGGGTATGGTATCGGCGCAACAGGTCGGAGCAACGGAAATCTTTGCGATTTATGTTACCGGGCCTGTCCCGGAGGAATCCGCACGGATCGCCAATGTACTTGCAGACGTTGTGCCGGAGGAAATCGGTGCGCTGATTGAGGGAAGCTCTGCCCGCGTGATTGATACGGCGAAGGTGCCGTCTGCACGCTACTCTCCGAGCTACCAGAAAAATACCTTGCTTGGCGGACTGATCGGGGCTGTCATTGTGCTTGCTTATTTAACGCTGAGATTTCTTCTCGACGTCCACATCAAGGACGAGGAAGAACTTGCGGCATTGTTTGGCTTGCCGGTTTTAGGCCAGATCCCCGAATTCGTCTCCGCTGTTAAGGCACCGACTTATTACAGTGTGAATACGAAGGACGAGAAAACGGAAGCAGCGAAAACAGAGAATCAGCAGGAAGAGGGCGAGGAAAAGTGAGTAAAAAGAGTGGAAAACGTTCCAAAACGGCGCAGACGATTCTTGCTGAGCGCAGTAATATCCTCTCGGGCAGCAGCAGCTTCTATACCCGCGAAGCCTACAAGGCACTTCGCACCAACGTCAACTTCGCTCTTGCTGACAGCGAAGGCTGCTGTACTCTGCTTATGACGTCTGCCCTGCAGAGTGAGGGCAAGAGTATTACGTCACTTAATCTCGCTATTTCCGTCGCAGAGGACGGCAATCGCGTCCTTCTCATAGATGCTGACCTGCGCCGCCCGAAGCTCGGGAGACTCACTGAGGTTTCATCCAATAACGGCTTAAGTGATATCCTTATTCACCCTGAGCTGCTTGATGGGGCCATTTATCCGTATCGGATGAATCTGGATGTGATGCTTGCCGGCCGCATTCCGCCTAACCCCTCTGAGCTGCTCGGTTCGGCACGCATGGGCAAGCTGATTGAGGCACTCAAGGCGCGTTATGATTACATTATTCTTGATACTCCGCCGGTCAACGTGGTGACGGACGCTGCCGTTGCTTCCCGCTGGGTAAACGGTGTTCTCTTTGTGGTGCGTGCCGGCATATCTGAGCGCGGCGCAGTTGCCCATGCGGTAGAGCAGCTTGGTTATGCCAAAGCGAACCTGCTGGGCTTTATCTTCAACGGTGTTGATGCGGAAGCCACAGGTTACTCAAAGTATCGTTATAAGCGCTGCGGCTACCACCGTTATGGCTATGGCAGATACGGTTACAGCAATAAAAAAGGCTACGGTTACGGCGGCTACGGCGGTTACGGCGGCTATGGTTACGGATATGGCTCCGGTTATGGCTACGGATACGGCGAATCCCCGAAGGATTCTCAGGAGGCCTACAATGCCGTTGCCGATTCTGCCGCAGAGGCAAGAACGGGCAAGTAAATGACAGATTTACATACGCATATATTACCCGGCATGGATGACGGCGCCCGCGATGCCGCACAAAGCATCGAAATGCTCAAGCTCGAATGGGCGCAGGGCGTACAGACTGTTGCGCTGACACCGCACTTTTACCCGGAGCAGGAGCGTCCGGAAACGTTCTTTGCCCGCCGTCAAAAGGCTTACGAAGAACTGCGCAGCGCAATCGCATCCCTGCCGCAAGAGAAGCAGGGGCAGATTCCCGGGCTTGTTCTCGGCGCGGAGGTCGCATGGATACCGGGACTTGCGGACCTGCAGAGCCTTGAAAAGCTCTGCTACGAGGATAGCAAGTACCTGCTCATTGAGCTTCCATTCCTTCCGTGGGGTGAGCGGCTGGTTCTCAGTCTCAACGACCTGATGAATCGCACGGGACTGACTCCCGTGATCGCCCATGTGGATCGATATTTTACGATGCAGAGCAAAAAGCAAATAGCACAGCTTTGCGAGTTGGGACTTCCCATGCAGCTCAGCGCAGCAGCAATGGGCAGCATCCTGATGCGCCGCAGAGCTTTTCGGATGATGCGCACCGGGACGGCACAGCTGCTCATTTCAGATTGCCACAATACCACGAGTAGACAGCCAAATTTAGATGGAGCTTATTCAAAAGTTTATCAAAAGCTTGGAGCGAGTATGGCAGCGGAGCTGGAAGCGTGCAGCGATACGCTGCTGAAGAAACATCGGGAGAATAATATAGACAGGACATGAAAAAACGGAAACACATCGGTTTGTGGATTTTGCTTATCCTTGTTGTCGTGCTTGGCAGCTTGGCCTACTGGCAGCGGGAGAATATCCGCGCTGTAATCATGTATTTGCAGACGGATGAGGTATCTTCTGCGCAGCAGATTGCGGATAACCGTGACAGGCTGCAAAGCAATTTAAAAGACCAGTACCATCTTACCGTTATTGCGCCGACAATGGAGCAGAGTGACGCTCTGCTCGACGGCACACTGACAACGGATTAGGTCAAAGAAACGCTTGGCTTGCCCAAAAAGCAGGAGGAAGCTGCTTCGGAGGAGCAGAAGCCGACAAAGACCGCACAAATGATCGTGGATGAGTGCACAGCGGAGCTGTATGCCTGCGAGGTGGACTTGATGGCCCGGCTCGGCACGATGAAAAAGGCAGCAGTCGATGAATGGAATGCACTGCCGGAAAGCCAGCGAACGACCGCGAAAAAGCGTGAAATCGGATTTGCAGGGTTGCGTCAATGCTATGCCCTTGAGGTCGAAATTGACAGCGCAGTGCAGTCAATTTTGGAAAAGTATCGTGCACAGATGAAGGAAATTGACGGGGATCTTTCTGTGTTTGATACACTTTGGAAATACTACTGTGAAGAAAAAGCGTCAACAAAGGCGTATTACTTAAATAAATACATGTAAATATCAATAATTCATTTTCGGGAGGTAAGAGAATGAAAGCAGGAAGGAAACTTTTGGCGACGCTCCTGGCACTTGTAATGGTGCTGAGCATGATGCCTGCAGCGAATGCGGAAGGCAGTATGCCTGGGAAAGGCAGCTACGGTAACATTGACCTTACGCTGAGTCTGACAAAATCCGGCAGTAACTATACGGCGACCTACACGGCAAAAACCACCATGATGGATTGGCTGGCGGAAGCTGCGGCGGTAGCAAAGGATGACGGCAGATTGGCGAAGCTTCTCTTTACCTGCACACTCAAGGATGCTTTGACGGCAAAACTGAGCGATGTCAGCACCAATGATTATGAATTTACCAGTGCAATGTACAACGGAGTCCCAATTTTCGATCCGGTCAGCGCGACAGTGGAAGGCGGAGCAATCAAACTGAGCTACAAGCTGAATTCCACAGTGCTCAGCGCTTGGAGCAGCGCGTCAGCGGAAAATGTCAAGAGCGCCTTGATGAGTGAAATGACGATGACAGCAAGCAAGAGTGTTTCCGCCTCTGTTCTTTCCGGTCTCGGCCGCACGATTGCTACTATGGCGAGAATTGATATTACGAGTACAGACGGGAAGATTCCATTTTATCACGAAACCAGCATTCTCGCTGCACAGGGCAATTGCTCTATTGGAAATCCTGAATACACCACCGGTGGCGGCGGTACGACCACGCCGACGAACCCTGTTATTATCAAGGACGGCGGTACGGTTGAGACCAGCAAGAGTGCAGCAGCCACCGGTGAAGAAGTCACAGTGACGATCAAGCCGGATGAAGGCGAGATGATTAACTATGTTGCCATCCGCGACAAGGACGGCAACAAGGTGCCTCTTTCCTATGAAGGACAGGGAAGCTACACCTTTATCATGCCCGAAGGCGGCGTCACGGTGACGGTGACCTTCCGCCAGGAGCCTGCTGATCCCGCTGAAACGGGCGTTGCAGCGGTACTTGATACCGATAGCCACATAGCGTTCATGATCGGCGACGATGAGGGCATGTTCCGCCCGAACGACAATATCAACCGTGCCGAGGTCTCCATGATTTTCTATCGTCTGCTCCGCGAGAAGACGGTCGAGCAGTCTGCGAGCTTCGCCGATGTGTCCTCTCAGGCGTGGTACGCAGAAGCGGTTGAGACGCTTGCGGCCATCAGAATCGTCAAGGGCGTGGGCGAGAACACCTTTGAGCCGATGCGCTCCATCACCCGTGCGGAGTTTGCCGCGATCTGCGCCCGCTTTGCCAAGGCTTTGGTGGGCGGCAAGACCTTTGCTGATGTGAATGACCACTGGGCAGCGGAAGAGATTTCCACTGCGGCATTCTACGGTTGGATCTATGGCTATGAGGATGGCACGTTTGCCCCGGATAAGCCCATTACGCGTCAGGAAGCAGCCGCTATCGTCAACCGTATGCTCTACCGCCTCGGCGACCAGATTGCGATTGATGACGGTCACACCAAGGAATTCCAGGACGTTACCGACAATATGTGGAGCTGGTACGAAATCGCGGAAGCGACCTATAACCACGACCATGAGCAGGAAGACAAGTTCGCTCACGAGTTCTGGGAGGAATAAGCCGAAACATCCAACCGCGAATAACCGATCATTTCAGGGGAGGGGGAAACCCTCTCCTGAAATAATATTGCTTAACACGCGAAAATGAAAAAGCAGGATGAGCCATGAATGAAATCAGACAAAAAGGAATACTGACGCGAGCTGTGATTGCGGTGTTGGATGCTTTTATCCTGGCGCTGTCGTTCGGATTCGCACTGTGGGTACGCTTCGACTTTCGCATTGATATGATTCCGGCGGAGATGAAGAACATTTGGGGACAGTTTGTTCCGTGGATGGTTGCCATCTCGATTCTCCTGTTTGCCCTGTTTAAAATGTATCGCTATGTCTGGCGAGTTGTGGGACTGCACGATGTGCTGATGATGATCGGCAGCATTTTGGCTGCTTTCGCCATTTCTGAGGCCGTGCTGATCCCGTTCGGTTTCAGACTTCCTATCAGCGTCAGCTTTATTGCGCTGATCACGCAGCTTGCTCTGCTTGTCGGCATTCGCATCAGCCTGCGCGTGTATGTTGAGTTCCGCGGACTCCTGCGGCAGAGACTGGAGCATGGAAATGAGCGCATCATGCTCATCGGCGGCGGCGCTGCCGGGCGTGCCCTCATTGGGGAGATGGCTACCTCGAAAAAAGCCGAGGGACTGGTCTGCTGCATCATTGATGATAACCCGTCAAAGACGGGGAAGCGAATCGAAGGAATCCCCATCGTCGGCGGCAGGGAGCGGATTGCAGAATTTGCGGAGAAAATGCGCATCAGCCAGATCATTCTGGCAATGCCCTCCGTTTCCGCAGAGGAGAAACGCAACATTCTGACCCTTTGCAGCGCAACCGGTATTCCGACCAAGACGCTGCCCGGCATCTACCAGCTCGTCAACGGACAGGTGCGTGTGTCGGATATTCAGGATGTGCAGATCGAAGACCTGCTTGGCCGCGAGTCCGTCAAGCTGAATTTAAGCTCGCTCAAGTCTGCACTTGGCGGACGCACGGTTCTCGTCACCGGCGGCGGTGGATCCATCGGCAGTGAGCTCTGCCGTCAGATCGCCCGCTACCATCCGCGTGAGCTGGTCATTCTTGACATCTATGAAAACAACGCCTACGACATTCAGCAGGAGCTGATTCGCGCCTACGGTGATTCACTCAACCTGAGCGTAGAGATTGCCTCCGTCCGTGATGCAGAGAAGATCGACGAGATTTTTGACAGATACCGTCCGGACATCGTCTTCCATGCCGCCGCACACAAGCATGTGCCGCTGATGGAGAACAGCCCGAGCGAGGCGATCAAGAATAATATTTTCGGAACCTACCATGTCGCTGATGCGGCGGAGCGCTGCGGCGTGAAAAAGTTCGTGATGATCTCTACCGACAAGGCGGTCAACCCGACCAACGTCATGGGCGCAACCAAACGTTTCTGTGAGATGATCATGCAGAGCCGTTACGACAGCACCACGGAGTATTGTGCCGTGCGCTTTGGCAACGTCCTCGGCTCGAACGGCTCGGTCGTGCCGCTGTTCAAAAAGCAGATCGCACAGGGCGGCCCGGTGACCGTGACGGATAAACGCATCACCCGCTTCTTCATGACCATTCCCGAGGCTGTCCAGCTCGTGCTTGAGGCGGAGACCATGGCGCAGCAGAGTCAGATCTTCGTGCTCGACATGGGCGAGAGCGTGAAGATCCTCGACCTTGCCGAGAATATGATCCGTCTCAGCGGCTTTGAGCCGTATCAGGACATTGCCATCAAGGAGATCGGTCTGCGCCCGGGCGAAAAGCTCTACGAAGAGCTGCTCATGGCAAGCAACGACCTGAGCGCCACCGCCAATGCCAAGATTTTTGTCGAGCAGCAGGGCGTGATCGAGCGTGAGACGATACAAGCCGACCTCAGGCAGCTGGAAGCTGCGCTTGCGCGCGGTGAGAACGGAGAAGAACTGATCGCCCTGCTCAAAAGCATGGTGCCGACCTATCACGCGCCCGACGAGGTCAACGCCGCGGCAGCAGGAAAGGAGCCTGCCCTCGTATGAGCGAAACCGTAAGCATCGAGCAAATACTCGCCGAAAAGGGCGTCTACGTCGGCACGACCGTCGGCACCAGCATGGAGCCGCTGCTGCGCACGCGGCGCGATGTGGTCGTGATCGAAAAGCCCGCCGGACGGCTCAAAAAGTATGATGTGCCGCTCTACCGCCGGGGAGAAGACTATGTGCTCCACCGCATCGTCAAAGTCCTGCCCGACTCCTATGTGATCCTCGGCGACAACTGCCGCAATCGGGAGTACGGCATCACGGATGACGACATCATCGGCGTGCTGACGGCGTTTTACCGCAAAGGGAAGTACTGCACAGTCACCGATTGGCGCTGCCGC
>JAUMWI010000059.1 GCA_030529725.1 Eubacteriales bacterium
CCGCTGCGTCCTCTGTGCCTTACGGCGCCCACTTTGCTCAGGTGGCGGTGAACGTCAAGACCGGCGAGATCAAGGTGCAGAAGTTCTATGCCCTGCAGGACGCCGGTACGCCCATTAACCCCGAAATTGCACTGTGCCAGATGTACGGCGCTGCCATGAAGTCCATCGGTCATACCCTGTATGAGGATATGAAGCTCGATGAGAACGGCAAGTGCATCAACGCCAACCTGACTGACTACGGTGCTCCGATGATCGGGGAAGCTCCCGAGGACTTTAAGTCCGTGCTGATCGATGTCAACGATGACTACGGTCCTTTCGGTGCCAAGTCTATCTCCGAAATCGCCTGCAACGGCGCAGCCCCTGCCATTGGTATCGCCATTCACGATGCCTGCGGCGTGTGGATGCGCTCCTGGCCGATGACGCCGGAGAAGCTTTTGAAGGAACTCGGCAAGCTTTAAGACGAAACACAACGGCGAAAAACGATTGAACAATCGAAAAAGTGGTGCTATACTTTGCGTAGCACCACTTTTGTTTTTGACTGAAAGGAAGGAGTTTTTATGGTCATTACCGTCGGCAGACAGTACGGCAGCGGCGGCCGCGAGATCGGCACGATGCTGGCAGAAAAACTCGGTTTTGCATACTATGACGATTTGCTGCTCAAGGAGGCAGCAAAAGAGAGCGGACTTTGCGAAGAACTGTTCCGCAGCTTTGACGAGCGACCCAAGAGCTTTCTATACTCCGTTGCCATGGATCCGTATTCATTTTCGATGAATCATGTCACGCCCAAGGGCTCGATCGAGCAGCAGATCTATCTTGCAACTTATGACACGATCAAAAAGTTGGCAGAGAAAGGCCCTTGCATCCTGATCGGGCGCTGCGCAGACTATGCGCTCAAGGATCGCGACGATGTGATCAATCTTTTTATCACGGCACCTCTTGAAAACCGCATTGCGCGTGTTGCGCGGCGCAACGGCATCTCGGAGGACGAGGCAAGAGAACGCATCAAAAAGACGGACAAATCTCGCGCCTCGTATTATAATTATTATTCCTCCAAGGACTGGGGCGACGCAAAGAGCTATGATCTGTGCATCGACTCAAGTTTGCTTGGCATTGAGGGAACGGTAGAGCTTCTTGAAAAGCTTGTGACCGTTAAGAATGGAAAAACTGATAAATGATATGAAAAAGTACCGATTTCACTTGAAGTCGGTACTTTTTTATAAAAAACCATTCGTTACATACGCGCGGCGGCATAGGTCGAAAGCCACTGCCACACGATGCCCAGCTGTTCCGTGGTCGTGAGAATGTGGGCGATGATAAAAACGAACCAGAGCTTTTGCATATTCTCCTCGTCCCGGGAGAGGAAGAAGCAATAGGAAAGATAGGCGACCGCATCAATGATCAGAACGATACCCAGAACGGAGACAAAGCCGACATCACTCCACTCGGCTACCCCGGTGAAGAGGGAGAGAAGCGAGTAATATAAAAAAGTGACGGTAAACGGCCACTTCAGATTGTGCCAGTCATGGACTCGGTTTTTCTTTTGGTTCATGGGTAACTCTCCTTCTGCTTGCTGCAAACAGTATAGCCTATTTTTTGCCTGATTGCAAGGGCAATCCCTTGCAAAGGGTCGCACGCGGTGGTAAACTGAACGCCGAGAGGTGAGTTTTTGTGTTTGATATTTTGATTCGTGACGCCCGTGTGATCGATGGCAGCGGCGCACCTGCATTTACCGCCGATGTTGCCATACAGGAGGGTGAAATTGCCGCTGTCGGACAGCTTGCCGAGGCAGCGGCTTATGAAGTGATTGATGCCAACGGGCGTGTTCTGACGCCTGGTTTTATCGATATCCACCGTCATGCAGATGCGGCACTGTTCCGCAGCGGCTTTGGAGCCGCTGAACTGTCGCAGGGACTGACGACACTGATCAACGGAAACTGCGGACTCTCCATGGCGCCGATCACCGGAGCGCACGCGGAGGAAACGGTGCGATACCTCACCCCCATTACGGGCGAGATCCCGCAGGAACTTCAATTTGCGTCACTCAAGGACTATTTCTGCTCGGCGGAGGAGCAGAACCTGCCGCTTCACAATGGTATTCTGATCGGAATGGGGACGCTGCGCACGCTCGTTTCCGGCTTTGCCGCGGGGGATCTCAATCTCTTGCAGGAGCGCGATCTGCATTACTATCTGGAACAGGCGCTTGCCGACGGTGCGATGGGCGTGTCCCTCGGCCTTGGCTACGCACCGGAGATCTTCTATTCTACTGACGGTCTGATTCGCGCCCTTGCACCGCTCTATGAAAGCGGTATTCCGCTCACCGTTCACATGCGCCAGGAGGGGGACGGCGTGGTCGAGTCGCTCAAGGAGATGCTGACCGTCGGCAAGGCACTCAAGACGCCGCTTGAAATCAGCCATCTCAAGGCCATCGGCACGCGCAACTGGAGAAGAGCCATGCCGGAAATGCTGCGCCTCATTGAACAGGCGAGGGAGGATGGCGTGGATGTTATGTGCGATGTCTACCCCTATGCTGCCGGCTCTACGCAATTGATCCACGTTCTGCCGCCGGAGTTTCAGGAGGGCGGTACGGACGCTCTGATCGCCGCGCTGAAACGTGAGGATACAAGACGGGAAATGAAACGGCGCATGCAAACCGGCCACGACTTTGAAAATATCACCGATTTGGTCGGCTTTGAAAATGTGATTGCAACGGGACTTCGCTGCGAGCAGTACAAGCCCTATGAGGGGTGGTCCATTGAGCGCATTGCAAAGCAGCAGGGGAAGGACCCTTTCGATGCACTGTTTGATCTCCTTGCGCAGGAAGCGTGTATGACCACGATGATCGACTTTATCGCGCACGAGGACGATATTCGGGAGATTCTGCAAAAGCCGTACAGCGGCGTGATTTCCGATGCAACGTATCCAAGCTCCGGTTTACTCCATCCGCGCGTCTATGGAACGTTTGCAAGGCTGATAGAAAAATATGTTGTAAATGATAAGACCTTAACACTTGAACAGGCGGTGCATAAGGTTACGCAGCAGAGCGCCGATCGGTTTGGGCTTACCAAAAAGGGAAGAATTGCAGTGGGTGCTGATGCGGATCTGCTGCTCTTTGATCCGGCAAACATCCGCGAAAACGGAACCTATCAGAAGCCGGACAAGCCAGCCTCGGGATTTGACTATGTGTTTGTCAGCGGCGTGGCCGCTGTTGCGGAGGGGAAGCTTACCGGAAAATGCGGCGGAAACATGCTGTACTGAGTGAGAAGGGGAGTGTGTGGAATGGAACTGATCATAAAACCGTACGAGGAGCTGACGCGCGATGAGCTGTTTGAGATCCTTAAGCTCCGAAATGCCGTTTTTATTGTCGAGCAGGAGTGTCCCTATCAGGATATTGATGAGATCGACAAAACGGCTTATCACATTTTTCTTCGGAATGACGATGGAATTCAGGCATATTTAAGGGTGTTTCCGAGCAATACGTCTCCTGAAGAAGTACGCATCGGCAGAGTGATTGCGGTGAAGCGCCGCTGCGGATTGGGAAGCAGAATTCTTGCCGAGGGGATCAAACTTGCCAAACAGAGACTGCATGCCTCTGTGGTGGGTTTGGAGGCGCAGGTCTACGCGCGGACGCTGTATGAAAAGCAGGGATTTGTACAGACCTCGGAAGAATTTCTCGAGGACGGTATCCCTCACATTGAGATGAAGCTGAGGACATAGAAAAACAAAAACAAATTGTCTGTCATTTTTCTTGCATATTTTACACTTTTCTTTTAGAATACGGTAGAATAGATCAGACAGAAAGGGGAGGGACGCAGCATGAGCAAACGAACACGCACACGGCGGATCTCTGCATTTTTGCGTCCTTTGATCGCGCCGTTCTTCCGGTGGAAGCTCGGCTATCGCTATGATTCCTTTTCCTCTGTACAAGGACCGTATCTGCTTCTTGCCAATCACAATATGGATCTCGATCCGGTGCTTTTGAGCATTGCTGCGGGAAACGATATTCGTTTTGTTGCCAGCGAGCACATTTTACGCAAAGGCATTGGCAGCTGGCTTTTGAAAAACCTCTTCAATCCCATTGTACATACAAAGGGGAAGCTGGGACTCAAGTCCTCCATGGACATTCTGCGCAGTATTCGCAGGGGTGAGCGCGTTGCCCTTTTTCCTGAGGGGAACCGATCCTTTACCGGTGTGACCGGCGCGATCCCACCGGTGACAGGCAAGCTTGCCAAAAGTACCGGCGTGCCGTTGATCACCTTCCGCTTTGAGGGCGGCTACCTCACTCAGCCTCGCTGGAGTGTCCGCACGCGCCGCGGAGAGGTCACCGGGCACCTCGTTCACGTCTATTCACCGGAGGAGCTCAAAGGCATGACGGAAGGAGAAGTCACTGAGGCGATCCGTGCAGACCTTTATGAAGACGCTTACCGGTCGGAAGCATTACGCCGTGTCGCATATCGGGGGCGCGAGCTTGCAAGGGGACTGGAGGCTGCGATTTTTGCCTGTCCTTCCTGCGGAAAAATCGGCGCGCTGCATTCACATGGCGATGCGGTCGGCTGCGGCTGCGGTTTTTCTGCAAAGTATACCGTTTACGGTGAACTTTTGGACGCTGCCGGGAAAGCGCACACTGTGGCTGAATGGGA
>JAUMWI010000030.1 GCA_030529725.1 Eubacteriales bacterium
GTCCGATCCTTTGGATTTTAAAACCTTAACTGTCCATTTTATAGGGTACATTTTAAATTCGGACTTCAAAAAGTCCGGAAACGGCTGATGCCACTGGGTTTTTCCCAGTGGCATCTAAACCGTCTACATGATATGGAGCTGCTGGGCAGATTCGAACTGCCGACCTCATCCTTACCAACAGCTTCGGGAACTTCAATCCGTTGCGCTGCAATGCTTTCGGGCACTTTTCGCTCCAAGAAGGATAAGGTCGCGGCCTGTTTATTCCATTGTTTCCGTCCGCTCGTTTCCCCGTGTGGGTCAGCGTGTGGGTCAAGGCGCAGGAGGAGATCGAGAAGCACTTTTCCGCGCCGATTTGTACGGTAGCTGTGGAGCAAAATTTGCACCGGTGTAATCAAAGAATAGGCGCGAAAAAGCAGAATGCTATTTTCTGCCTCCCGTCTCTTCATAGCAGTTCTGCCATATAGAGCGGGAGGTGAATGATTCCATCTTTCACCATGACATCCTTTGTGTAAAGAATATAAGAATTGCCAACGGTGGAGGTAAAATGCTTCCGGAATTTGTCCAGAGAAGAATGGGAACGATAATTCCCCGATTTAACCTCAACAGGAGCTACCTTCTTCCCTTCGGTAATCAAAAAATCGATTTCCATGTGATTTTCTCTATTCAGGCTGTCTGAGCGAGAGTAGAAATACAGGCGCTCCCTGTGAAACCGGAGCATCTGTGCCACAACATTTTCCATCAGCATTCCTTCGTTGACATTCAGCTTGTCAAAGAGAATCGCCCGATATAGTTCATTGTCCGTAAACTTCTTATCCCGAAACGTGTGTGTAACGAGCAAACCGGTGTCCGCCATATAGCACTTCTGCGTAGCATGATCCGAACTCAGTGCAAGTCCGATATTGGGGTCTGTTGCATTGAAGCAGGTGTTGACCACCATGGCCTCGTTCAGCCACGCAAAAGAATCCTCAAAGGTTCTGAACCGTGCCTGTTTTCCCAACGATGAAAGCTGATACTTCTTTTCCTTTTTGGAAAGCTGTCCGGGAATCTCATCAAAAACAGCAAAAACCTTATCCTCATATCCTTTGGCAAATTTGGCAACATCGTCACGGTAAAGCTTTAAAATTCGCCGTTTGGCAATATCAGCGGCTTCAAAATTCTTCCCATCGAGATATGCGAGCACAGCCTGAGGCATCCCACCGACGAGAATATACTGGCGAAAATCATTCATGATTTTGCGATGCAGAGCAGCGCCAAGCTGCGTCTTCGTTTCAAAGCAGCGCTGAATCAGAGGATAGGTCGCTTCATCCCCCATTGCCCAAAGAAACTCTTCAAAGTCCAGCGGGAACATTTCAATATGCTCTTCTTCCGATGGAATGATGATGTCCTGAACATTCTTTTTCAGACGAATCAGTGAGCCGGTTTCCAAATAATCGAACCTGCCATCCGCAACAAGGTATTTTATCAGCTGTCGGGCTCTTGGATATTGCTGTACTTCATCGAAAATAATCAGCGACTCTCGCTTGTACAGAGCCGTAGAGTAATAGGCAGCAAGCTTCGCGAAAAACAGGTCAAGGTCGGAGCTGTCGTTTTCAAACAGTTCCAGAATATCTTTGGGCGCTTTACCGAAGTCGATCAAAATATAGCTTTTATATTCCGCTCTCGCAAATTCTTCGGCAATGAAGCTTTTCCCGACACGGCGGGCACCGTCAATCATGACTGCAGTAGCGCCGTTACTGGTTTTCTTCCAGGAAATCAGAGCATCATAGATTTTTCTTCGCAGCATTGCCATCCCCTCCAACATAAGCAGTATATCCAGACGTTTGGGACAGTATACCACGCAATTCACGAAAAAGCAAATTTGAAAGCAACGATATTGCACGAAAAAGCAAGTTTACAAAAAGAATACGGCTGCCAATCACGGTAGCCGCATTCTTTTGCTTTTGTTTATTTGCCAATATAGCGATAGAGGAAGGTCACGACCTGCGCACGGTTGCAGTTCGTGTACGGTTCGAACGTCGTTTCGGTCACGCCGTTGGTCACATTGTTGTCCTTCGCCCACTTGACAGCTGCCGCGAAATAATCGGTGCTCTTCACATCGCTGAATGCACTTGCAGTATCCGTATCCTCCACACCGGCAAAACGGGCGAGGAAGGTCACGATCTGACCGCGGGTACAGACAACATCAGGACTGAACGTCGTTTCGCTCGTCCCCTTGGTGATGACCTGTTCGATAGCCCACGCAACCGCCTTGGCGTAATACTCATTGGCGGGAACGTCAACAAACTTGCTTGCGTCGCCCTTGGGTTCGGGACAACCCGCCGTGCGCCACAGGAACGTCACGACCTGTGCGCGGGTAGTTCCAATATCGGGGCTAAAGTGCGTCGCGTCGGTGCCGCTGGTAATACCGTTCTTTGCCGCCCACTTCACCGCGTCGTAGTAGTAGGCGTTTTTCGCAACGTCCACAAACGGCATCGTATCGTCGGAGACAGGCGTTTTGCTACCGCCACCGCCGCCGCTGTCATCACCGCCGGAGGAGCGTTCTGCAAACGCGATGGCGTAGTCGGAGAACTTCATGGCGTAGAGGGTGATGGTTCCCGCCTGCGCGTTCACTACATAGCCCTCCTGCCCCGGAGCGGGATTTTTCGTCAGCTTTTCAGCGCTGCCGTGGTGACGCAAGATCATCACGCTGGAAACGTCCACGCCGGTAAAGTCAAAGGGTATCACGATGGTCAAAAGCTGCTTATTTGTGTCACCGATGGGCTGTGCGGCATCGGTGTTGACCTGTTTCCAAAGGCTCAGATCAAGGAACTCCACCTTCTTGCCGTTTCCGGCTTCGTTCTTGATCGCCTGCTGTTCCGTGGTGTTGGTGTCCGCCTTCGGCTCGACGGTCAGCTTGATGGTCACCTTGTCGCCGGCCTTTTGGGGCTGATGCTGCTCTGCGATCTCGTCCAGTCCGCCGACAACGGTCTGGCTGATGTCGGACTTCGCGCCGGAAACCTCGCTGCCCTTATGCTCGACCTTGGAGTTGATCTCGCTGACCGGCAGTTCCACGTTGACTGTGGCGCTGCTGTCGTTGATGGTCACCATTTCGGTCTTCGTCTTGCCGTCTTCTTTCGTCACCACAATGTTGTAGGTGCCGTTTTCCACATTGTGGAAGCTGTAATTGCCGCTTCCATCCGTCACGGTCGCCGCGACCCTGATGGTGCCGAGGAACAGCTCCACAGATGCGCCGGGGACGTTTGCCTTATTCTCCGTGACCTTGCCGCCGATGGCCTTCTTCGGGATGCTGTTTTCGATCCACTTGGCGTAGAGCGTGAGGTTCTTCTCCACCGTGTCGGTGCCGAAGTTCCACGCCTGCTTGCAGTCCTCGTCCGTGTACCAGCCGCCGAAGGTATAGTCTGCGGCAATCGGCTTCGACGCGGGTGCTTCGACGGTGCTGCCATCCATCACGCCCGTGACGGGGCTTACCTGCGAGCCGTGTCCCTGCATATCGAAGCGCACGGTAAAGAGCTGCGCAAACTCGACCTTGACGGTCACGTCCGCGGCGGGCATGGTGAACACTCTGCTCACCGTAATGTCCGTCGCCTCGTCGGGGTGCTCGTCGGTGTACCAGACAATGCTTTTGAGCGCGTAGCCCTCGTCGGGGTCGGGGGTGAACTCCACGGCGTCGCCCTCATAGAGTGTGAGCGGGGCGACGTACAGCAGCTCACCGTGGGGATGGGGCAAAATCGTCATGGTGCGCTCATGCTTCACCGTGGCGGTAATGTCCGTGGAGCCGCTTGCCGCCAGCGCGGGGACAGGCAAAGACGAAACAAGCAGAAGAACAGCCACAAGAACGGAAAGCAGTTTTTGTATTTTATTGTTCATGCGGTTTTCACTTCACTTTCGTTATTGGTGCGGATTATTTAGGTTGCGGCGCGGTGTAGGTGCCGTTGCCTTCATCGACTCCGCTGAGAACGATGTTTTCCAGAACGCCGCTGTCGTTCAGATTGAAAGTCAATGTTATGGTCATGCTATCACCCAATACCTTTTGACTGTAAGAATACACCTTATCACTGATTTTTGTCGGTTCTGCCGTAGTCAGTATCATCAGCTCAGCCAAAGGACAGAGGTACTCAACCGAATTTAAAACGCACGTAAACATCATACAGTCTTTATTCCCGTTCGTCCATGTATTGGCAGGAAGTTGTTCATCGACTAACGCCGGGAATCCGCCTTCAACAGTGGCAAGCAGATCGGCAATGGTCTAGGATGTCAGTTCAGCTTCCTTTTCCTCTGCCTCAAAGTTGAACGTCACGGTTGCTTTGTAGGTACCGGCGTCGGCGGCATCCCAGTCAGTCTCAGCAACGCCGACATAGAGTGAAGTCGGAGAAGCGATAACGGCGCTGTTCTTGTACACTTCGATAGCGTCGTCTGTCAGGGGAGTCTTGCCTTCGCTGTCGGTGTAGTACGAGGTTGCCATGGTCGCAGTGCCGCCTTCAAGCGTCAGCTGTGTGCCTGTTGCGATGTAGGAAATTACGGTATTCTCCGTGGCGTTCTCAACATTCTCAACGGACGGCGTACCGATTTCCACTACTCCCGCCTCGGTCATGTTGACCGCCGAGGGAATGACCATCTCATAGCTCAGAGGCGCTGCTGCCTTGACAGCCGTGATATCGGTCGTGCCGGATTTTCCGGATGCGGCATTGGAGTTGTAGATAGCAACGGTCTGGGCAACTGCTTCGCCAACCATATATGTTTTTTTATCAGCGTCAAAAGTCACTTCGGACATAGTATCAATTACGGTCTCTGTTGTACTCGTTGAGCCGACCATCTTGCAGCCTTCGGAGAGCGTTATGCCGCCGAGCCCTTTTACTCCAATGGCAACAGAACCTTCTCCGCCATTTCCGTGTATGATTAGGCTGCCGGAACCGGTGATTGTAAGCTCTGTGTCCATACTTTTAACCGCCGCGTTGCTTCCTGCCGTGACCTGATTATTTCCGATCAACTCGATCACAAGGTTAAGGTCGTTTACGGAAATAATAGGAGCTTCGCAAGGACCGCTAATGACTGCGTTTTCCAGTATCAGTTTGGCAGGATTGCCGCCTGATGCAGCCGTGTAAGTGACGGTGCCGGATGTAATAGCAATGTTGCTGACTATGCCATCAGCAGTAAGCGTTGTGCCAGCAATTACCACACTGGGGTCATGTCCTCCCGCAAACGCGGTGACGCTCATGCATCCGAGCAGCATCATGACTGCAAGGATAAGGGATAATGTTTTTTTCATCTTGGTTTGCTCCTTTACGTTAATTTTTCGAATATAACAGCAGAAAACTGCGGCGAATTACCCAACGATGTTATAAGTAAAGACCGCCGATTTTGAAGTTTCCCTATGAATGTCATCTTCGGGATATGTTACTGTTATCGTAACCTGATCGTAGGGACACTCTTCTAATACATAGATATTCATTTTATTGGGATCACCGTACATATCATCACCAATGGAATAGTAAGAGCCTCCCTCCTCAATAGTATACGTAACCGGGGTCGCGGCAGTTGCACCCTCTGCGGTTGCCGCAGTAAATACGTACGGCATATTAACTTCAACATCTCCCAGATCAGCACCGTCGAAAGTGATCACCCAGTCGATTTTTTCTGCCTCCGCTTCCTCCGTTGCAAAGTTGAACACGACGCTGGCGGTGTAGGTGCCCGCGGGAGCGGCAGCCCACGCGGTATCGTCTGCGGTGACCTGAACGGTGGAATCCTTCACCGTCCCGCCTTCGTAAACGGTGACCTTGGTATCTCCGGTCAGCGCGGCATAGTCGCCGCCCTGTGCGTAAGCGTAGGTAGTGGTGATGGTGTTGGTGCCGTCGGTCAGGGTGGCGTTTGTGAGGTTAACGGTGTAGTACACGTTGGTCTTAGCGCTGGGCGTGGTGACCGTGATGCTTGCTTTGCCGCTATTGCCGCCGAGCTGAACATCCTCATGCGCCTCGTCGTTCAGCGTGGTCGCCGTCGGGATCACGATGGTATATGCAAACTCGGGTTCTTCCTTGACCGCAGTGATCTCGGTTGTGCCGGATTTGCCTTCTTCTGCGGGTTCTTCTGCGGGAAGTACCTTCCATTCGGTGGCTTCAACGCTTCCTTGATCATCAAAGAGATGTTGCTCTGTGTCAAAACAGATTGCTTCATAGTGCGTGGGAGCGCTTTCAAATCCGTTTGCATAATAGAATACTACACAGATAGCTGTCTCTGCATTTCCCGGGACGGCATTCGAATCACCGTCATAATACGTTGTTGCAATAGAGTATTGCCCCAAATCCTCAGAATAATATGCCGAAAGATTGAATTTGCCGACGTATCCGGTTGCAGTACCCCCAACAATCGCACTCACGTTGGATTCAACGAAGTCTTCCACGCCTTCAAAAGCATGGTCGATAATAAACGCTTTATAATTATCAGCGAGTTTAGTATTGGTAGGTGCCGTATCTTCATCATTTGGTGTGAAATAGAGAGCTGTAGTTCCATTTAATTCATATGAACTCGTCGCCAGCGCGGTGACGGAGAGTCCCAGTACCATCGCAAGTACAAGGACAATGGATAAGAGTTTTTTCATGTTGTGTTTCTCCTTTGTTAGTTTTTGATTTCTCGGTTACTGCACCGTAATATCCAGCTTGGTTGTCGCACCGTTTAAGGGCGTCTGTGCTTCATCATCGGTGAAGCATTCGTACTTCATGGTCACGTCCCGGTAAATGCCGCGCTCCATGGGGGCGATCAGCGTGATGGGCTTGGTATAATACCCGGGCTTGACCAGCTCACTGGTGTAAACAGTGGTACCGTCCGCAAGGATCAGCGAAATGCGGATGAGGCAGGTGTTTTCACCGGGATTCTGCAAAACGGTTTCCTGCTCCTTCGTCCCCGCCGTAAAGGTCAGACTGCCGTAGGCGGGCAGATGGGTGTTGCCCACGTCCTTGGGGACATTCTGCGCCTCCGGGATGGGCTCGCCGCCGCCGATGACGCTGGGGGCTTCCTCCGGTTTGTTGCGCAGCACAAGGATTGCAATCACCGTAATCGCCGCTGCAAGCAGAACGCACAGTATGATCGTCAGCGGAGAAACTTTTTTCTTTTTTTGTTCTTTCAATTAAAAACCTCCTTTCCCCAAAACGCAAAAAAGACCGCAACATTCATAGGCACAGTCCTCCTGCGCCGGTGAATATCGTGGTCTCGCGGTTTCCTGTCATACTTCGGTGAAAAGACCTGACGAACTGTTTCGCCACTGCCGACAACTCCTTTTTCACTTTTTGAAAATGATTAAATGTATAATAGCATACACAGTGCTCCAAACCTGCTCCATATCCGCTCCAAATCCGGGAAAATTGACCGATACGGAAAAATTTTCCGAAAAAATATGCAAAAAAATACGCTGCCGGCGTCGGCAGCGTGTTTTTCATTCATGCTTTCAGAATATTTGCCAGCGTCACTTCGCCCCAGCTATACTGCCGCATATACTCTCCCTGAAAGGCGCGGACGGCGTAGGCCTCGCTGTTCATCCAGTCATAGTAATCGCACTGCAGCAGCGACACGTCCACGGCGTAACGGTCAAAGCCCTTGCGGAATACAGCGTCGGCATGGACGGCAGCAAGCGTCTGGCGCAGGTCGGCAACGCATTTGCGCAGATCGCCCTTGTTGTTTTTCTCGTTGCGCTCGTCCTCATAAAGCGCGGCGCAGATCTCGCCGCCGTTCACCTGCGCGCCTCTGCGGTCCACCAGATAGGCAAAAAGCTCCTTCGTCTTGCTGCGCTGGAAGGGGAGCGGCTTGCCATTGGCAAACACCTCGAAATTCCCGAAGCACTGTACGGTCAGGAGTTTTTGCGTTTCCGGCTTTGGCAGCGGATAGCGCAGATTGAAAAGCTCGTTTTTCACACCCTCAGCGGTGGCGGGCTTCTGGAGATACCCGCTGTAACGAAGCGGCGCCGCCTCGGCAGCGTATTCCTCGTAATACCCCGTGACAAACACCAGATTGATCTGCGGATTGCGCTTTTTCAGTTCCTTTCCAAGTGAAATGCCATTCATGACCGGCATCTGAATATCACAAAATGCCACATCCGGTCGGTTTTCCTCCGCCCATATAAGCGCGTCGGCGGGATTGTCTGCCGCATACACGCCGCTCTCAGGGGACGCTTCGCGGATGGAGCGTTCGAGCAGCTTGAGCTGAATTTGTTCATCGTCTACCGCGAGTATTTTCATACTGTTTCCCCTCCGTTTTCTTTTGGAATGGTCATGGTCACGGTCGTCCCGATGCCGATCTTACTGTCGATCTCCAGCGTTCCGCCGACCATCGAGGCAAGGCGGCTGCGCGTGCCCTCAATGCCGATATGCAGCCTGTCCTCCTCCGGCGTGTGCGACACGTCAAAGCCCACGCCGTCGTCCTGCACGGTAACTACAAACACCGTATCCGTTTCATTGGTGGAAACCGTAATGGTCGTTGGCTCATAGCGGGCCTCCGCCCCGTAGCGCACGGCGTTTTCCACCATGGTCTGCAATGCCAGCGCAGGAATATTGAAGTCAGTTGTCTCAATGTCGTAAACAATCTTGATTCGGTCGGTAAAGCGGCGCTTTTCGATTTTCAGATAGTTTTCGACGTGCCTGAGTTCTTCGACAAACGGAATAGGCTTGCGTGAGTTGATGGATTTCAGATTGGATTTGAGGTAGCTGGCAAACTCGTTGGTGGCATTTTCCGCTTCCTTCGGGTCCTCCGTGCATAAATAGGCGATGGAGGAAAGCGTATTGTACAGGAAATGCGGCTGGATCTGCGCCATCATCAATTTCACGCGCATATTGGTCATTTCTTCGTGGGACTTTGCAAGCTCTGCCTCACGCTGCAGTACGGTTTCATTGTGATGGACATTGATCCCGATAAAGAGCATGACGATGATGAGCGCCGACAGCAGATAACTGATGCAGAGATCCGACAGCAGGTCAAACGCGACGCCCACGGAGGGAACAAGGGTGAATGCCAGCAGAAAGCAGGCGTCTTTCGTGCCGAACAGCTTTCGATTTTTGATCGTCGTAATAATATTCAAAACAGCCGGCAGCAGACCGATGGCAAATATCAGTCCGTAAAGCGGCTTCGGAATGCCGTATTCAGTTTCACTGAATGTGTAAAAGATGCCCGTCCAGATCGAGCTTGCAAATACCGCGCTCACCGTGATCCACCACAGGAACAGGCATTTTAGCTCCCGCCGGTGGCTTTCGCGGGCAAGGCCCGCCTCCTCCCGCAGATTTTCTCTGTGCGCCAGAATATACATACGGAAAAACGCCGACAGCAGGCAGACAAGAGCAAAGTCGGCGGCAAATAGCGTTTTTCCGAACGGCAGCACCGCCGTGTTTCCGACTGTGAGCTGCCGCAGAACGCTCCACTGCCCGATCTGGCAGAGAAGGCAGAGGAGCTCCGTCAGCACCACGGCAGTGAGTGAGCGCATGGTGCCGTCTTTCTTTTTCTGCAAAAGGCATACGACAAGAAGCAGCAGCAAAAAGCAGGAGGCCGTTGCTTCCATCGCAATATTGATTACGCTTTTTGTGAGCAGCATGGCTTGCGCTCCTTCCGTGTGATTGGGTGAATTATACCAAAACAGTCTTCTGATTTCAACTGCTGCATGATTTGATTATCTGCTGTCTGAAAACATTTGGTTCAAAATCTTCACCGTTGTAACAGAAGAATACGACGGGGCAGATCATGACGATCTACCCCGTCGTTTTTTATCAAGAATTCTTCAGCCACTCGCTGAATGCATCATAGGATAGCTTTCCGCTCTCGCACTCTGCCAGCTTCTCTCTCGCCCGCTCACCCCAGGCGTAGAAATCCTCCGCGATGCCGCTGCCGCGTCTGAGTCGTGCAAAGCGCTTCTTGTATTCACGGCGATATTCCTTGAACACCTCATCCGCCCCATGGCCCTTCAACCAAGTCAGGCTCGCACCCATCTCTTTACAGGTGCGCCCCTTCCCGTCGCACACGCGGTTGCAGTACTCCGCGCTGCTGCGTCCCGTGAAGGTGAAATAGCGCCCGCAGTTTTTGCACACCCGCATTCTAACTTCACGCTTCACACACTCACGCACGGCGAAGTCGATCAGATCATAGACCGTCTTGGGATGCAGCACCTCGGCGAAAGTCTTACTGTCAATCAATTCAAAATTCATCGAGCAGGGCTGGAACTGAAATACAGAAAGAGAACGATCACCGACGCGGCGGTAATACTCCGCCAGCTTTTCCGAGACAGGTTTCTTCTCTCCGTCGATGTCCAGCGCCGCGGCAAACAGCGCCTCGATCTGCTTCTGCATCGTGTCGATGGTGCTCGGGATATGCGAAATCATTTTGCGCGGCAGCATATCTACCATACCTCTGTATTCATTCTGCTTCACGCAGTCAAAGCGATACTGCCAATCGAGTCGAAGCAATTCAAAATAGGGATGCACAGCGGCGAGCTCATCCAGCACCTCCATCACAGTCGTGACACAGCGCTCATCCTTCGTCTCGTAATACTCTTCCAGTGTACGCTCCGCTTTCTTCGTCAGCGGTTCGTATTGCCAAATGTCCATGTATAACAGCGCGATCAGATTATCCGGAAAGGTAAAGTCTCTGCGCGTCCATTCTGTATCGCCGATATCTCTCTCCCGATACATGAGATATTCTCTGCCACCCGACAGATAGGTTTTGAACTCATAGCCAAGCATCGCTCGTCCTCCAAAGTAGACTTACTGTATTATTTCTTGCGGTAGGTCTTGACAAATGTAAACTCGTCTGTTACACTGCACAAATGTAGACGCATTTGTTTTTCTGTTATCATTAGTCTCTATTCTGAAGTCTACACCTGCATGCAGCAAAAGTCAATCTAATTTTTATCGAGGAGGTCATTATGAAATCATCTGAGTATACATCCTACGAGGAGCTGCCGCTGTTTCTCAACGCGGCAACAGTCGCCAGCGTGCTGGGCATCGCACCATCCTCCGCCTACGAGCTCATGCACGAAAAAGGTTTTCCTGTTTTGAAAACAGGTGGCCGGCTGCTGGTTCCCAAAGCACAGTTCATCCAATGGGTGGAGGAGAATGCAGGAAGTGAAACGTGAGCAAACATCGCAAAGCATTTTTTACCTCGTGGAGTATGCCGGATCCGGCAAAGAATTATGTGCCGTTGCCAAAGGGAATCTATCGCATTGGCCTTAGCGGAGAGGAGATCGCTATCTACGGTTATCTGTTCTCTCTGGAGAATGAGAACTATCAATGCTGGCCGAGCTATGAAACCATTGGGAAAGCTGTCCACATGAGCAAGCGTACCGTGATGAAGTATGTAGCCCTGCTGGAGGAAAAGCATCTCATCCGCACCGAGCGCACAGAGGTCATCCGCAAGGATGGTATGAAGTACAACGGAACGCTCCGCTACACCATCGCTCCCTTTCGGGAGGCTGAGGATTACTATCATCAGAAACAACTGGAACGGCTGGAGCTGGAGGCAGAGAAGCATCGTGCGCAGAAAGAACTTGGGCGCCGCGATGCAGAGTTTATCCCAGCGGAGGGAACGGCATGATGACTGCCGCACAATTCTCACCGCGTTTGCCCTGTAAACGCCGCGTGTGCGATCTTTGGGGACGATGCGGGTACTGTCCCCGCCGAGGCAGTTTGAGACCGATTTTGGCAGTTTTCGGAGCGGTTGATTTTAAGCAGGATAAAGGGCTGGCGTCGAAACCGCCGCTCTGCCCGCTCACTTCTGCCCGCAGTGCGGACAGTTTTACGGTGGTCGGTACAGGCGTCTTGTCAGCGTAAAAATGGAGGCAATGGCGTCTGTACTGCCGCAAGCGCCGATGGGTGCGTGCCTTTCGGCGACATCTTACGAAAAAATGGAGAATATTATGAACGAAACGAAAGAACGGTTGACCTTTCGGCCGGAAGCGGAAACAAGGAAGAAAATTGAATATTGGTACGGGCAGGACGGCTGCCGCAGCATGAATGATTTCATCGAAAAGGCGGTCAACTTCTACATCGGCTACCTCGAAGCAAACGATAAGAACGCCTATCTGCCGAAGGTGCTGCGCTCAATCATCGAAGGCAGTATCGGTAAGTTTGAAGATCGCATGAGCCATCTCATGTTCAAACAGTCGGTCGAGACGGATATGATGGCCACGCTCACCGCCCACGACCATGAGATGAGCGAGGAATCCATGCGCAGGCTTCGGGCAAATAGTGTTCGGAATGTCAAGGCGACGAAGGGTCGTATGTCCCTCGAAGATCATCTGCGAGAACCGGATGATTTGTTCTATGACGAGGCTGACGAATGGTAAGACTGATCGTCAAAAGTCCGTACATTCGATGCAGCGGCGGCAACGCCGGCGGCTACATGAAGTACATTGCCACGCGAGAAAATGTAGAAAAGTACGCGCAGTACATCGCGGAGCGTCCTGGGTCTCACGGTCTCTTTGGTGGCGATGACGTAGTTGATCTTCAAAAAGCAATGGACGAGCTGAAAGACTACACCGGCAATGTCTGGACGCACATCGTCTCTCTTCACCGTGAGGATGCCGTGCGGTATGGCTACGATTATGCCAGTGCTTGGAAAAACTTGATCCGCTCTCACCGCAATGAGATCGCGGAGGCAATGCATATTTCGCCTGAACACTTCCGCTGGTACGCCGCGTTCCATAACGAGGACCACCATCCGCACATCCATATGATGGCGTGGTCGACCGATCCTAAAGAAGCGTACCTCGACCGCAGCGGCATCCGAACCATCAAGTCTGCGCTGGCAAATGACATCTTTTCCCACGAGATGGTGCAGCTCTATGAGCAAAAATCCGAAACGCGGCAGGAGCTTGTCCATGCGGCACGGCAATCCATGCGGGCGCTTGCGCAGGAAATGCAGAGTGGATTTGTTGATTTCCCAGAGCAGGAAACGCTCATGCGCCAGCTCGCAGGGCAGCTCGGCAGCGTCCGCGGCAAGCACAGCTACGGGTATTTGCCGAAAGATGCAAAGCAGCTCGTCGATAAGATCGTGGACAATATGCTAAGCGTAAAGATCGTCTCCGACTGCTACGACCGCTGGCTCGTCCTACAAGGCAAGGTGGATAGCTACTACGCTGGGGAAAATGAACCGCGGCAGCGCCTACCGCTCTCGCAGGTGAAAGAGTTCCGTGCGATCAAAAATGCGGTCATCAAGGTGGCGGATGATATCCGACTCGGCAGGGTTACTTTCGAGGATGATACGTTGCGGCAGGATGATGAACCCGACAAAGCGCTCGAAGTCTCCCCAGCCTATTGGCAGCTTCGCTATGAAATTGAGGACGGAGAGAGCACACTGGCAGAGCGGGATGAGGCGATTACAAAGATGCAAATGCTGGCAAGACAGGATGATCTTCATGCACAGTATTACCTTGGACAACTCTACCGTGACGGCGGCATTGTGATTCCGGACAGCAAGCTGGCAGAATATTATTTGAAATCTGCTGCGGAGAGAGGCATGCCCGAGGCGCAATATGCACTCGGCAAGCTCTGTCTCTCTGACGATGAAGAAGTCCACGATGCGGCACAGGGCATCCGCTGGCTGGAGGCTGCCGCGGAACGTGGGAGCAACGATGCGGCGTATCTTCTGGGAAAGTTGTATCTTCCAAAGGACAGAGAAAAAACCGTGTACTACTTCGAACAGGCGGCGCGGCAGGACAACCCCCATGCGCAGTACGCACTCGGTAAGATTTTTCTTGCGGAACACGATACGGAACGCGGGATGGCTTACATGGAACAAGCAGCGGAAAACGGCAGCGAGTGCGCTTGGCTTTTCCTCAACCGGCAGAACAGTCTCGCAGAGCCGCAATTGATGCTCGCGGCAACGCGACTGCTGTATCATATGGGACGTATCTTCCAAGATAACTCTCTTCCACAGACCGTTGCAGTGCAGCACATCGACCGCAAGCGGAGGCAGAAGTTTCAAGCAAAGCGTATCGCCCACGGACATAAGCCGGATGATCACGAGGAGTATCAGGGGCCGACTATGGTGATGTAACAAAAAGCTTTCTGCAAAAATTGCGCCGCATAACCAAAGAATAAAAGTCCCTCGCGGCGAAAAATTGTAGTAGCTTTCTTCAAAAAAGTGTGGTAGTTGTTCGTGTTGCAAATCCGAAAAGGGGGATGGACATGTACGACTACATGAAGGCACTGTACCTGAGATTCCATAAAGAAGCGCCGCGAAGTGAGGAACTGACCAAGTTGTACGAGAGCGTCAAGCAGGGGCTTGACCGTGAGCATCAGAAGCTCCTGCTCCGTCTGGCTGATGCCGAAATCGCATACTGCGAAGACATAGCGCTTGAAAGTTTCGTGAGCGGCTGGTGTCTTGCCGCAGGGATTGCGGAAGAGCTGAAAGACCACCGCTACTCCTTCGAGCAGGAGAACGAAGAAATCGCAAAACAAATATTTCTGAGTGAAAGTACTACCTGATTATGAATGAGCCGCAGTTTGAGTTCAATAGAGTTTTCGAAAACGTAGTAGCATTTGCTGAAAATGTAGTAACGGCAGTGCGGCAAATCCTGCACCGCTGTAACAGAAGAATATGATAACGATTGAGGTGAAAAACGCATGGCAAAGAAACGCGCCAACGGCGAGGGAAGCATCCGCAAGCGTCCGGACGGTCGCTGGGAGGGACGCTACGTCGCAGGGCATGACGAGAACGGCAAGCCCATCCGCAAAAATGTCCTCGGCAAGAGTCAATCTGAAGTGAAAGAAAAGCTTCGCAAAGCGATAGAGATTTCGCAGCAGCTCGACGTCTCCCGCTCGGATAGCTACACCGTGGAAGCATGGTGCAAAACATGGTTCGAACTGTACTCCAAGCCGAACATTCGCCCCTCCACGCAGGAGCGGTACTGGAATCATATCCGGTTCCACGTCGTCCCGTGGCTTGGAAAGATCAAACTTGCAAAGCTGACGAGCCGGGACATTCAGAAAATGTACAACGAGGTCAAAGACCACGGCAGAGTCAAGAAAGGCCCGAACGATCATCACGATCCGTCGCTCACGGCATCCTACATTCAAAGCCTGCACAGGATGTTCCATATGTGCCTCGACCGAGCGGTCAAGGAAAATCTCATTCTGCGGAATCCCAGCGATGACTGCATCCTGCCGAAGCGTGAGAAGAAGGAAATGAAAACGCTGAGACCGGAGGACATGAAAGCCTTCCTACAGGAAGCAGATCGGCGCGGCGTCCTCCCGATGTTCTATCTCGAGTTGTGTTCGGGGCTTCGCCGCGGCGAGTTATGCGCCCTGCAATGGAAGGACTTGGACGTAAAAAGCAGAACCATCTCAGTCTCCAAGCAGGCAGTCCGCGTCAAGGGTGGTGGCGTTGACATCGCAACGCCAAAAACAGCTACCTCAATCCGCATCGAATATATCCCGCAGGAAGCGGTGGATATGCTGATCGCGGAGCATGAAAAGCATCCGGATAATATCTGGCTGTTCCCTTCGCCGGTCACGGGAGAGATGTACTACCCCGATGCACTCTCTGCTCTGAACACTAAAATTCTCAAGGCTCTCGGCATGGAGCATATGCGCTTCCACGATCTGCGGCACACCTTCGCAACGATGGCGCTGCAAAGCGGTGTGGACATCCGCACAGTGTCAGGGATGCTCGGACACGCTGATCCCGGCTTCACGCTGCGCACCTATACGCACACCAACCCGAAGATGCTCGAAGAAGCCGCGGCAACGGTGGGACAGGTTATGGCGCAGAACATTTGAAAATATATCTGGCTATTTGTGGCATTCCGTGATATGTGTTGCTTACCGAAAACATAGAGGTAATAGATTGTGAAAAACCGAAGAATCATTGCAGGAACAGTCCTCGCCGCTTCCGCGCTGTGTTGGGCGCTTTGGGGCGGCACAGCCAAAGTGGACACCGTACCCGCGGCAGCGGCAGAAAGCGCCGTGTCGGCCCCGTGTGCGCCGCGGACACAGCCAACCGAACCGATCAATAAAATTGACATATCAGAGCCTATAACGGAATCGGAAACGATCCTCGTTGCAGGTTCTGTTGCTTCTCCGGCGCTGGAATGCCCGCAGGAAACACCAATGGTCGTTCCGGCATCAACAACGGCAGAAGAACCAATCGCAGAACAATCTGCGGCTATTCCGGAGCCTGCACCCACAGAAGAACCGACAATGCAACCGACGGCAGAGACACCACAGGGCGATATGATCTATGTCCCCGGCTTCGGCTATCTGCAAAGCGAAGGCCCCGGCGAATGGTCAGTCAGCGAAAATATGTACGAAAACGGCAACAAGGTCGGCAGCATGGGATAAAAAGCTGCAAAAGCATAATCCTTTTATGTATAATATCGTTTTCTATATCGTGCATAAAAGTGGAAATCAATATGTTGAAATTTTTTAGTTAATATGCCATAATATATATGATCAACCATAATGAATTATATAAAGATTGATTATTTGTTAGATGAAGAAGTAAAGAGGGGTGCGATTGCAATGACGAATTATTCCAAGTCTGTAGAGAATGCATTCAGCCAGCGGCAATCATTGATTATTATTGGACTAACCGGGCGTACCGGAGCAGGATGTTCGACCACATCAAGAATACTAAGGATACAGGATTTTGATCGCTTAGATTTAAAAGATCCAAAAACATTTGATTTCAAATCTCGCGATGAGCGGAAGTATGCAGTCATTCATAAGTTTATGAAAACGCCTCCCAACTGGAGACCTTTCTCTGTCATCGAAGGAAGCAGTATCATCTTTTCTTTTATTCTAGAGTACGGGTTTGAGGCTTTCAAAGACTATATCAAGCGATATGAGCATGTCAATAGCACAAATGATATAAGGATAAGTGCATTTAAAGATGTCATTGAGTCCATCTCTGGTATGCAATATATGTTCGAAAAAATGCGTGATTATCTTTTGAAGGACATTGATACCAGCACTTTCAAAGACGAAGAAAAAATTAAAGATTATTATAATTTTTATCTAAATGAATTACCTAAATTAAAATCCGAATTCTGCAAAGCGCTTTCAGAATATACTTGTCATAGAGAGTATGTTGATAGATTTTCTCAAACAAAATATGTTAAGTCACATTTATATACTTTCCTTATGCAAGAAATCGGAAATAACATAAGAAGCTCCGGCAATCCTTATTCGAGCGAATTTACAGAATCAAACTTCTATGATGTGGCAAAAAGGATTGAAGAAATAATCAAGATAGTAAAAAAGTATAATGAAATTTGTGGGGTTACTAGTTCTAGAATCTGCATCGATGCTATCCGCAATCCATATGAAGCACATTATTTCAAAGATAAATACAGTTCGTTCTATTTAGCAGCGATACACACAGATGAGTCGGATAGGCGGAAAAGATTAAGCAACCTTGATGCTGAAGAATTGCAAAGTCTTGATGACGTGGAATATGAGTTAACTAACAGGAATGAATTTGATATTTTCTGCCATCAGGATATCCAAAGCTGTCTTTCTATCGCGGATATTCATTTTTACAATCCCCAAGTACAAGATGGAAGGTATTATTTCCTTTCAGAACAGATATTAAAGTATATCGCTTTGATGCTACACCCAGGATTAATAGCACCTACTCACATTGAGCGTTGCATGCAAACAGCATATGTTGCTAGCTACAACTCTGGGTGTCTGTCTCGACAAGTAGGTGCAGTGATTACCGGCCCCGACTTCTCTATAAAAGCTGTTGGATGGAATGAAGTACCTGAAGGTCAAGTTCCGTGTAATCTGCGCTGTGTTGAAGACTATTGTAACAACAAAGATTTTCAATCATATAGCACTTTTGAAATTGAGGATAAGGCCTTTGAATCATCACTCTTTTCAATTAATGAGAAAACAAAAGAAAGTAATTTTGGCGGTATAGCTTTTTCGTATTGTTTTAAGGACATTTATAATGGAATAACAGATGCAAAGAACCAAGTCCATACTCGTGCACTACACGCGGAAGAAAATGCTTTTTTACAATTATCCAAAAATGGCGGTCAAGGCATAAAGGGGGGTAAGCTTTTTTCAACGGCCAGTCCATGTGAACTTTGTTCAAAAAAAGCATACCAGCTAGGGATAAAAGAAATATACTATATTGATCCGTATCCCGGTATTTCCACACGTCACATTCTAAGCTTTGGAACCGAGAATAATCCCGCTGTATATTTGTTCTATGGGGCAATTGGAAATGCGTATATGAAGCTATATATGCCACGGATTCCGTTCAAAGATGAGTTGCGACTTCGAGTCGGCTTCGACTGCAAAAAGATTATTAAACAAACTTCTTCGGATTCTGATTTCACCTCAGGGTTAAAGGATTTCAAAACAGTATATCAGAAAAACTGCTTTATTTTTAAAACCAGAACAGATATCCAAGAAATAACTGTCGCAAAACTGGAAGCGCTACATGATGGTATTGATAAATTATCTCACAAAATGTACTGGACCGGGAGCTCATTTGATGGATTTCAGTTAAAGAAGTGCAATAGAGAACATACTTTTGAGGAAATTCGTGGAAATGGTCTCCCTTACCAAGGAATTATAAAATTCGCAAGCCCATTAAATGTGTCAGATTTCGTAGAATGGGAAATTGAAACAAATGTGAAGGATACCCGGCGCATAATGAGTCCTTATTATGCGCATTGCGTAACAGCCAAAACAGACATGCTTGAAATAGAAGTCCGCGCACCTAAAGGACTCATTTCAAATGTCCAGACCGCCACTTACGCAGATTTGAAGATGAGCAAGGAATTGGAAATAGAAAGAAGCGCACTTGCGCCAACCGAAGAAAATGAGATGCAAGTATTCAAGATCTCCATCAATAAGCCAAATCTAATGTATAGTTATTGTATAGAATGGGAGTTTAACATTGAACAATAATAAGTATTGCTTTGAATTTTCCATGTAGAAAATACTTAATGATTCCGCTTGTGGGTCAGATGTGGGTCAGAATTTTGACCCACAAGCTGACCCACAGCAAATTGCCTTAAAAAGTTAGAAAAACAGCCCGTTTTCCAAAGAAAACGGGCTGTTTTGGAGCTGCTGGGCAGATTCGAACTGCCGACCTCATCCTTACCAAGGATGCGCTCTACCTACTGAGCTACAGCAGCAAA
>JAUMWI010000003.1:0-23517 GCA_030529725.1 Eubacteriales bacterium
GTAGTTCGTTCCTAAAGTTTGAGAAATATGTTACAGGAGCAGGGAGAGTATTTTCGGAAGTTCGGGAAAATTTTTCCGGAGTTTAGCAAAAAATACGAAATGTATCCGTTTGGGTGCATATTATTTTTCGCTATTGTGTCACAAAACTTTTAAGTAATAAAACATTTTATACAGGCACGCAATTCCAAGGCATTGGAGCGTATCAAAAGTTTGTCCCATAAGTGTGCGGTAAAATCGAGCGAAAAAATAATGTTAGGGGTGGCTTTTCATGATTTGTGGCTATGCAAGAGTGAGTACGGTGACACAAGGGCGGGATGGCAATTCAATGGATGATCAGGTAACTACTTTGGCAAAATATGGCTGCCAAAAGATTGTGCAAGAAGTTTACACGGGGAAAACCATGGAGAGGCCGGAATTTAGCAAATTATTGGGCGTGCTGCAGGAAGCGGATACATTGGTGGTTACAAAGCTGGATCGTTTTGCTCGCACGGCAGTCGATGGCGTGCAGACCATACGTTTGCTATTTGATAAGGGCGTTAAGGTCCACATATTAAATATGGGCATGATCGAAAACACACTGACGGGCAATTTGATACTGACTGTGCTGCTCGCTTTTGCCGAATTTGAACGTGGGCAAATTGTAGAGCGCTGCCAGGCGGGAAAAGAAGTAGCCCGGCAAAAACCGGGCTATAAAGAAGGCAGACCATTAAAATTTTCCAAAGAACAGATAGCGCTTGCATTGAAATTGTTGGATGAAGGCCATACATACCGTACCGTGGAGAAAATGACGGGCATATCACGCAGCACACTTTACCGGTCAAACTTATCGGTTACAGCAACTGATCTTCATCAGACGGATAGTACTCCATAATATCGCTGACCTTGCAGTTCAAGATGCGACAAAGGTTATTGATCGTCGTTGTATTTAAGGGCTTGTTTTTGCGCAGCTTATCAATCGTGGAAGCGGATATATGGTAATCTTTTATGAGCGTATACGTCGATTCGTTCGATTTTTTTAAGGTAATCCAAAAAGCATCATAGCATATCATTGCATCACATCCTAAATCAAAGTTTAGGAGGTGTTCTTTATGTTGATTATAGTCGTTAAGGAGACTATAATTATTGGCATAGCAAATTTAAGACAAACAGAAAAGAGGGAAAAAGAATGAAAAGAATAGCTACGGCGTTTCTGGCATTGGTGATGGTATTTTCACTTGCTGCGTGCGGTTCCAGTTCAAAAGGCCCTAAGCTGGAAGGCGCATACACAAATGAACAATGCTTGATAGGAGCAATTCAGTTTAACAAAGATGGAACATTCTACATTTGTGGGTGCTTGGATTTGGAATCCAATGAAAACAATAGCGAAATAAATGCTACTTATTGTGGTACATTTGCTATAGGCGATGACAATAAAACGATTTATTTAAAAGACGAGGATAACTCAATAGGGACTTTGGTTACAGCGATTTCATATGATACGGCAGCAGACGTTGTTGTGGTAACGATTTCTGGGGTAACATACAACTTTTTCAAGTCTGACGTTGTGCTGAAACTGCCGACGGATAATGATGCCGCAAAAGAAGAGGTTCAGGATGAAACTACAGGAGAAGAGGGATCTTCCATAACTCCACCGTGGGTCGAGGAGATGCTGAATTCTATGGAAGAAACCGACAGCAAGCAAGAAAGCAGCTCGGATGATGTCGGGTACGACGAATGGGCAGAAGCTGCAGATGAACCATACAAACAGAGAACATACTACGGACAAACAGCCGAGGCCTTAGCAGCAGTAAAAGCCCACTGCACCTGGTATGATAGCTGGGTCAAGAGCGAATTTCCGAATGGACTTACAAACGGTTATTACTGTGATTGGCAAATCGATCAAGTGAGCGATACTACTTGGATCGGCAGCCTTTTTGCCGCGGACTTTTCAGGCGCATGGTCACCCTATGAATTCACGGTTGAATACAACGGCACCGAATATGTGATAACGCAGGAGCAGGATAACCGATAAAAGAAAGAGGTGAAGAGTTTGAAGCGCAGACTATTTTTGCCATTCTTCATTTTTGCACTTTGCGTAGCCCTTTCTACGGCTACCTTCGCAGCCAATACCGAAACACAGGCGGCAGACGCATTGTACGAATTGGGACTCTTTAAAGGCACAGGCACAAATTCCGACGGCACACCGATTTACAGCCTTGAGAAAACGCCGAGTCGCGCAGAAGCGATTACCATGCTGGTGCGCCTGCTCGGGAAAGAAAAAGAAGCGACTGCGAAAACATGGGAAACACCGTTTACCGATGTAGACGCATGGGCGGCTCCATATGTCGGGTACGCTTTCAACAACGGTCTGACAAATGGAACGAGTGCTACTACCTTTGGCTCAAATCAAAACAGCAATGCTACACAATACCTTTCCTTTGTGCTGCGCTCCTTGGGCTATAGCGATAAGAGCGGCGATTTCGCGTGGGACAAAGCCTGGGAATTGACAGATGAGCTTGGCATTACAAATGGAGAGTATGGCGCAAAGAACTCATTTAACAGAGGCAATGTTGCTCAGGTTTCACTGGAGGCCTTGTCCGCGGAACTCAAAGACTCCGACAAAACGCTATCTGACAAGTTGATCAGCGAAGGTGTCTATACAGAGGAAACTTACAAGAAAGCTCTTGCTGCTTCCGATACAAGAAACTCTGCCGAAAACGTGGCAAAATACAAATATGCTTGGAGCAATCAATACAATGGCTACCTGATTACGGGCTTTTCCGGGGCTGGATGCGAGAACATCATTTTGCCGAGTGAATATAATGGCAAACCTGTTGTCGGATTAGAAAAAGCGGCATTACACGGGGATTCTAACAATTCGTCGTGGTTTCATCCAGTTAGCCTCAACATTCCAAAAACATTTGTTACAATCGGCCCGAGCAATTATTTCAACATTCCGACCTACAGATTAGAAAAAATCAGCGTCGAGACGGGAAATAGCAGTTTCATTGTAAAAGATGGGTGGCTTTTAACCAAGGACGGAAAAACGACCATGTGCGTTTGCGGAGCTAAAGAAGGAACGTATACGCTTCCAGACGGCGTTGAGGCGTTAACATGCGCAGTTCTTCATATGAATGCAGACAAATTGGTAATTCCCGCTTCTCTTAAATCCTACCATTATATTGAACATTCCCATATTAAGGAGTTTGTCGTTGCAGAAGACAACCCTTACTTCTGTGCAATAGACGCTGTTCTTTTTTCGAAGGACTGCAAATCATTAGTGCAGTACCCAGAGGGAAAAGAAAGTGCAGAATACCATATCCCAAGTTCCGTTACAAAGATATGCGAGTTTGCATTCCGCAGCAACGAGCTTAAGGCGCTAAAAGATTTATATGTGCCAAAATCTGTGAGGGAGACGGGAGAAAATCCGTTTAATGGACTCCAAGGGAACATCCACATTGAAGGGGAAACTGATGGTTGGGATGAAACCTGGAGCAGAGAAAATAGGTGCAATTATTTATTTGGCGATGAGGCATTGACTTACAAGCCCCTCCCATACATTGAGGAACTTACTACCGCTGAAGGATTTACTTTGTATGGCGTTGAGTACGCTGAACTTCCTGATGGGAAAGGGTATTATGTCAAGGTTCAATACGATAGTGATTATAAATTATGGGCAACTATTTACAACTGTTGCAAACAAGAGGGAGACGAAGGATATGAAGGCGGTCTTGAACTAAGTAAGGACGATGGCATAGCGTTGAAATACTTTACAAAGGAAGACTTTGAGAGTTATGAAGGATTTGCACTAAGGATTCGCAATACCTCGGGAAGTGGAGCCTCATACGGAAATAAGAACCACATTTATATCTATCCCAACGGGATCCCGGATTACATGAAACAAGAACAAAATATATAACAAAATCTCCGCTAAATTATATCGAGGAAACTCGAATAATTTGATACGGAGATTGCGCAATGAAATTTAAGTTAAGAGACGATGAAGTCATATCCCTTTATGAGCATAGGGTCGGGAATATCTGCTATTACTCAACGGTGGAATATGCCGAAGCGTCCGCCGGCGTGGATGATGACGGATTCTACGCAAATGTTGTTTATATCAGGGTGAGCGCCAATAATGATAGCAGAGAAAGGCCGTTATAAGCGTGTTCTCACGCGCTTTCCGGTCCTGTCATGTCCTGTGTCTGCCATTCTCCAAAAGATGTGCATACACTATGGAAAACAGGTATCAATATATACAAGCCAAATATTGTAAAAGAGCGCGAGAATGTATGAAGACCCAAACAAAGAGCAACGGCGCCGGTGATGAAAGCCGGACTTGACAGAATAGAAGCGCCATTTTAATTGAATGTGCATACCAGATAACAAACAATACGTGACATTTCATCGCAAAATCAGCGTCCACCAGCCAAGAATCAAGGTCGGTGGGCGCTGTTCTATTTTCCCTCGCGTCAATTACGTAGTCCTGATAAATTTTTCATATGATCTGTCCGATAAACAGCATTGAAAAAGCAGCTTAATTGGGATAAAATCAAAACAGGTATAAAGGAATAGGAGGGCTTATCAATGAATACTCTTGCGGATTTTACCGGCTTGTATCAAGTCAGCAAAACGCTTCGTTTTGAACTGATTCCTGTTGGCGCAACACTGCAGCATATAGAGAAGAAGGGCATCATCGACGCTGATACAAGGCTTGCTGAAAGCTACAAGTTAATGAAGAAGACCATCGATGAATTCCACAAGGATTTTATTGACCGCGCATTGACGGGTGCTGAACTTGCCGGCCTTGCAGACTACTATGCCCTCTACACCGCATCGGGCGAGGAAAAGAAAGATAAGAAGTATACTGACCGCGTCAAGAACGCAAAAGACGCACTCCGAAAGGAGATTGTGAAGTGCTTTAAGGCAAATGAGTTGTTCAAAAAACTCGATAAAAAAGAACTGATTCAGGAAGAACTGCAAAAGTGGATTGATATCAATCATCCCGGACTCTACAATGATCCGACCTTCAGAAATTTCACGACTTATTTTACGGGATACAACGAAAACCGCATGAACATGTATTCCGAAGAAGAAAAGGCTACAGCAGTAGCTTTTCGCCTGATCGATGAAAATCTGCCGAAATTCATTGATAACATCCGCAGTTTTGAAAAAATCAAGGCAAGTGAAGTCGCAGCAGAATTCCCTGTACTGTGCAAGGACATGGAACCGTGGCTGAATGTGAACACGATTGATGAAATGTTCGATTTGGATGCATACAATATGTTCCTTACGCAATCGGGGATTGACGCGTACAATACATTCATTGGCGGACGCAGGGAAGACGATGTGAAGTTCAAAGGCTTGAACGAGTACATCAACCTCTATAATCAGAAACACCCGGATAGCAAGCTTCCAAAATTGAAGACACTCTATAAGCAAATTCTTTCTGACCGCGTAAGTGCATCGTGGCTGCCTGAGGCTTTTGAAGATGCGGCTGAACTACTGAAGGCTGTGCAGAGCTTTTATGACGAATTTGTGGACAGCGGAGTATCCGAAACGCTGTGTCAAGCACTTGAAGATTTACCGAAGCAGGACTTGACCCGCATTTATATTCGAAACGACGCATCTGTCACTGATATCTCAAATTGCTTGTTCGGCACCTATAGCGTTCTCAAAGACGCATTAGGCGTTGATGAGGAAGGCAAGAAAAAAACCGACTGGTATTCTGTTTCTGCTGTACAGCTTGCTTTGGACGACTATGTGAAGGAACTGGACTCCGACCGTTGTCCGCAGGCATATTCACCAAGCTGCGTAGCCGAGTACTTTTCCGGCAATTTAGGCTGCGTGCTTGAGGACATCGAAAGCACCTATAAAAAAGTCAGCGGCTTTTTGACTGGCGTCCACGATCATACAAAGAGCTTGACGCAGAGCGAGAAAGATAATCTGAAAGCATTCCTTGACAGCTTGATGGCTCTGCTGCATTTTGTTAAGCCGCTTTATCTGAAGGCGGATGCGGAACTTGAAAAGGATGAAATTTTTTACGGCGTATTTACACCCGCCTATGAGCAACTTCAGCAGATTACGAAGCTCTATGACAAGGTGCGAAATTTTGTTACCAAAAAGCCGTACAGCACGGAAAAGGTGAAGCTGAACTTTGGGTGCAGCACGCTGCTGAATGGGTGGGATGTAAACAAAGAAACGCAAAACCTCGGCGTGCTGTTGCTGAAGGACGGGAAGTATTATCTTGGAATCATGGACAAAGCCAGCAACAAGGTATTTTCCGACTTACCCACCTGTGAAGAAACGGATTGCTATCAGAAAGCAATGTATAAGTTGCTTCCCGGCCCGAACAAAATGCTTCCGAAAGTGTTTTTCTCAAAATCGCGTATCGATGAGTTTGCGCCAAGTGGTGAAATACTGTCTATCTATGAAAAGGGGTCGTTTAAGAAAGGGGAAAACTTCAATCTCTCCGATTGCAGGAAACTAATCGACTTTTTCAAAGAGTCCATCGCAAAGCACTCAGAATGGAGTCAATTTGGTTTCTACTTCTCTCCGACGGAACAGTATCAAGATATCAGCGAATTCTATCGTGAAATCAGCGAGCAGGGATATAAGATTACTTACGAATCGGTTTCCGCAGCCTATATCAATTCTCTTGTCCGTGAGGGAAAACTCTACTTATTCCAAATTTACAATAAGGACTTTTCTCCCTATGCCAAGGGAAAGCCGAATCTGCATACGCTGTACTGGAAGGCGCTTTTCGAGGAAGAGAATCTTGCGGACGTTGTATATAAGCTGAACGGAGAAGCGGAGGTATTTTACCGCAAAAAATCCATTGAGGCAGATGACCGCGTTATTCACCCTGCAAATTGCCCGCTTGAATCGAAAAATCCCGAGAGGAAGGGCGAAACCAGCACCTTTGCATATGACATCGTCAAGGATCGCCGCTATACGGTGGACAAGTTCCAGCTCCATGTTCCCATTACCATGAATTATAAGGCAGGAGGTTCCCCGCGTATCAATGAGCGCGTCTGTGCATACCTCAAAGATAACCCTGACGTGAACATTATCGGTATTGACCGCGGTGAACGCCATCTGCTTTATCTTTCCATGATCGATCGCAGCGGTCGTGTGGTGAAAGACAAGAGCGGGAACTACGTCCAGTACTCCCTCAATACGATCACGGGTGACTATAAAGATGCGGACGGAAAGCCGGTTTCCTTTAAAACGCCGTATCATGACCTGTTGAAGAAGAAAGAGGATGATCGCAAAGAGGCTCGTGAAAATTGGGGTGTTATCGAAAATATTAAGGAATTAAAAGCGGGCTATTTAAGTCAGGTGGTGCATCACATTGCGAAGCTGATGGCAGAGTACAACGCCATCGTCGTGCTGGAAGACCTGAACAGCGGCTTTAAGAATGGTCGCAAAAAGGTGGAAAGACAGGTTTATCAGAACTTCGAAAAGGCTCTGATTGAAAAACTGAATTATCTTGTGTTCAAGGATGCTGATGCCGATGCGCCGGGTGGACTGCATCATGCCCTGCAGCTGACAGATAAGTTCGAGTCCTTCAAAAAGCTGACAAAGCAGACGGGATTCCTCTTCTATGTACCCGCGTGGAACACCAGCAAAATCGACCCGGTCACCGGCTTTGTGGACTATCTGAAGCCAAAATATAAAAGTATTTCCGATGCCAAAGATTTCTTCTCGAAATTCAAGTCCATTACCTACAATGCGGAAAAGGACTGGTTTGAATTTGACTTTGATTACTCTGATTTTACAGAAAAAGCGGAGGGGACTCGCACACAATGGACGCTCTGCACTCACGGCGCGCTTCGTTATGCTTTTAACCGCACATTGAACAATGGCCACGGCGGATATGAAAAGTGGAATGTTTCGGAAAAGCTAAAATCGCTGTTTATGGGAAACGGCATTGATTATCGTCAGGGAGACCTGCGCTCCGCTATTGTAGGAATGAATTCCGCCGGATTTTTTGCCGCTCTGACAAAATGTCTGCAGGTCACACTTGCTATGCGCTACAGCAGTACAGAAGACGGAAAGGACTTTATTCTTTCACCCGTGGCAGATGCGAACGGGGAGTTCTATTGTAGCGAGGGGCGTGAAGACGGACTCCCGCAGGATGCGGATGCTAACGGAGCCTTTAACATCGCCCGAAAGGGGTTGATGGTACTGGAGCAGATCGACAAAGCAGAAAAGTACTCAGACTGGACGACAAAAATCAGCAACCGTGACTGGCTTGGCTTTGTTCAGACACACGGGGTATAGGAACGATGGAGCATCCGATTCTCATTATGCAAAAAACGAAGAGCGTGATATAATGATTGTGACTTAATGCAAACCTTGGCCTTTCTAAGGAGAATGCCGTGTTGAAAACTGGGTTATTGGAGAGAACAGGACTATATTTTGCGCATTACTCATTAAAAAGCGGGTCAAGACTTATGCATTTTGACGGCATAGGTCTCTAATAACCCAGTTAAATTTCTACTGTTGTAGATATAGACAAACTCCGCGTGATGCTCGGCATCTCTAATAACCCAGTTAAATTTCTACTGTTGTAGATTCGCGCCGGTCCTCATCCGTGTCTGTCGCTCTAATAACCCAGTTAAATTTCTACTATAGACAAAAGAAACCACGAGAAGGGCTTACAAATCTACCCGCTCGTGCTATTATTATGTAAACTGGTACACGAATTGGTACTTTTTTGCTTTGTGCGGCTTGAAATGCTTGCGGTTACTGGGCTCTTTTTTGTAAGGCAAGGGTCTGCAAAACCCTCATTCCCCAGTTCAAATCTGGGTGTCACCTCCAGACAAAAAGCACGACGAAAGTCGTGCTTTTTCTTTTCTATTCTTTTAACAACGCCATGCGCTCGCGCCAGTCGGGCAGATATTGCTCAATCAGTGCGTAGAATGCAGGCGAGTGATTGTGATGGCGGATATGTGCCAGCTCGTGAACCACCACATAGTCAATAGCAGAATCGGGATACTGCATCAGGTACCAGGAAAAGCACAGGCTGTTTTTAGCACTGCACGAGCCGAAGCGCATCTTGGCAGAGGTGATCTTAACGTCCGTGGGCGTGAGAGCCATAATGCGGCTCCAATATGCCACGCGCTGCGGAATCTCGGTTTTCGCACGGGTAATGAGCGATTTGCGTTCCGCAACCGTCAGCTCCGGGTGCGCGGCATTGTGCGCGATGCGCCGCTCCAGCGCATCGCTGAGCCATTGCTCATGCGCGGAAACAAAAGCGGAAACGGCTTCGTCACTTGCGTGAAGAGGCGCGCGTACAACAACATGCGCGTCGCGCGTGACCTCCAACGCTATCGTGCGGCGCTGCGAGCGAATAATCTGATAGCTCATTTCACTCTCCGATGTAGGTAAAACGCGTATAGGTCTTGCCGTCGCGCTCAACGGTTTCGTTCCACATTGCAGCCGGACGCACCCAGAGACCGTGCTCGCCGTACAGAGCGCGGTAGACGACCAGCTCCTCCATCGTTTCACTGTGTCGTGCCAGCCCGATGACCTCATATTCGTTGCCCTTAAAGTGGCGGTATCTGCCGAGCTTAATGTCCATGTTATGCCTCCTCAAATACTTTTTTTCGCTCCCATCATACACCATGTGACGGCAAAAAAGAAGACCGCTTTTGTGGAGCGGCCTTCTTTTTTGCGTTATTTACTTCTGCAGGGGGGCTTCGTCGTTCTCGCCCTCTTTTTTGCCGGAGAGCATCAGGTTGGCGAGGACGCCGAGAATCAGCGCGCAGGCCGTGGTGCGGATGGTGACGGCACCGAAGGAGATGGACATGTTGCCGACACCGGCGACCAAAATGATGGAGGCGACAAACAGGTTGCGGTTTTCGTTGAGGTTGACCGCCTGAAGCATCTTGAGACCGGAGACGGAGATGAAGCCGTACAGGGCAAAGCAGACACCGCCCATGACGCAGCCGGGAATGGTTTCAAGGAAAGCGACCAGCGGGGAGATCATGGAGAAGATGATGCAGGCAATTGCCGCACCCCAGATGCTGACAGTGGAGGCGTTGCGCGTAATGGCAACGCAGGCGATGGATTCGCCGTAGGTGGTGTTGGGGCAGCCGCCGAAGATCGTGCTGATCATGGAGCCAATACCGTCACCGAGCAGGGTGCGGGTCAGGCCGGGAGTCTCCAGCAGGTTTTCACCGATGATAGTGGAGAGGTTTTCGTGGTCGGCAAGGTGCTCGGCAAAGACCACAAAGCCGACGGGAACATAGGCGGCAAAGAGCGTGACAAGGTAGGTGCCGTTAACATCAGCCAGACCGCCGTTGCCGAGCACAAACGTAAAGTCGGGCAAGGCAAACAGACCGCAGTTTTCAAACGCACCGTAGTTGATGACGATGAGAGAGGCGTTGCCGGTTGATTTGCCGATGAAGTAGAAGATCGTGGCGGTCAGGTAACCGGCGAGAATGCCGATGATGAACGGGACAAGCTTGGCGCCGCCCTTGGCGTAGGTGGTGACAAGCATTGTGACAGCCAGCGTGACAAGACCGCAGATCAGGCAAACGTAGACGCTGCCACCCTCAGCGCTTGAGGAGGTGATGCTGCCCACAGCACTGCCTGCAAGGGAAAGACCGATGGTCGCAACGACCGGTCCGATAATCACAGGGGGCATCAGACGGTAGATCCACGAAACGCCGCAAAGCCTGATCACGATGGCGAGAATCACATATACGATACCGGCCATCGCAGCACCGATGATCAGTCCCCAGTAGCCGGCTGCCATGGACGCGGCACCTGCGAAGGCAGTGATCATGGACGGGATAAAGGCGAAGGAGGAACCGAGGAACACGGGGCTGGAACTCTTGGTGAACAGTAAGTAGACAATTGAGCCGACACCGGCGCCGAACAGGGCGGCGGAAGCGGGGAGCGATGCGCCGCAGGCGGCGTTAACCGCTGCGGGGACAGCGATGGTTGCTGCCATAATGGCAAGCAGCTGCTGCAGCGCGAACAGGACCACCTGTCCGAATTTGGGTTTGTCATGGATGCCGTAGATCAGATTCATAGTCTTTTCCTCTTTCTTTCGTAGTATATATTAATGTATTTTGCTTACAGACAGGCAAAAAGAAAACCGGTAAGAAAACTTACCGGTTAAAAGGAACAATATGGAAAGTAGAAACAGAAACACCAACACAGCACGGAACAGCCCATTTGCTTGCAAAGATCACCGGCATGCTGATTTCCTCCTGTCTCATTTTCTTGCAATAGGATACAGGAAGAAACGACAAAATGCAAGTTGGAATTCTTGACAGGAAAAACGAAAGAAATCCTTCGTCTTTGTGCATTATGACGAATGCCGAAATGCGGCACAAGTGAAGAGAAAAGGTCAAAAATACTCTGAGCCATTGGGGAAGGTGCAAGTTGGCCGTCAAATGGCGAGGAGATTGTTTTGCGGCGGTGGAAAAAGTGAGGGGGATATTGATATTTTACACAAAAATTTGCAAGAAAGCTTGCAATTTGGGAGAAAAAGAAATAAAATAACAATACTTGGTTAAAGCCGAGAATTATTTTTAGGAGAGTGTGTTATGGAAAAGAAAAGACTCAGCCTTCCGGTGCAGATTTTCATTGCGCTGCTTGCCGGTATCGTGGTCGGTCTGATCTGCTACTTCACCGGTACGGCAGACTTTACTACGAAGTATCTCAAACCCTTTGGTACTATTTTCGTTAACCTGCTCAAGTTCATTGTTGTCCCTGTCGTTTTATTCTCCATGATCGACGGTATTATCTCTATGGGCGATATGAAGAAGGTCGGCTCCGTCGGCTGGAAGACCGTTGCATACTTCCTTGTTACGACGGCAATCGCCTGCATCATCGGCCTTGTGCTTGCCAACATCTTCAATGGCGCAGGCCTGTTCCCCCAGGGCATGGCGCTTGCTGAGGGCCAGGTTTGGGAAGGTGCATCCTCTGCTAACTTCATGGATACCTTGGTCGGTATCTTCCCGAGCAACATGTGGCAGGCATTTTCGAATGCCAGCATGCTGCAGGTCATTGTGATTGCTTTGTTCTTTGGCGGCTCCATTCTTGCTGCCGGAGAAAAGGCAAAGCTCTGCAAGGACATCGTCTCCTCCTTCTACTCCGTGATCGAAAAGCTTATGAGCTTTGTGATCTCTCTCAGCCCCATCGGCGTTTTCACCATGATGGCGTGGGTCGTTGCCACGAAGGGCGCTGATATTCTCGGCTCTCTCGCGCTGGTTCTGCTGTGCGCCTACATCGGCTATATCATTCATGCTGTTCTGGTGTACTCCCTGTCTGCAAAGGTTTTTGCAAACATCAACCCCATTACCTTCTTTAAGAAGTCTGCGGCTGCCATGATCTTCGCGTTCACCTCCACCTCCTCCGCCGCCACGCTCCCTGTTTCCAAGGAGTGCGCTGACGACCTCGGATGCGAGAGTGACATTTCTGCATTCGTCCTGCCGCTCGGCTCCACCATTAACATGGACGGTACCGCCATCTATCAGTGCGTTGCCACCGTGTTCCTTGCTTCCCTGTGCGGCATGAACCTTACGCTCGGCCAGATGGTCACTGTCGTTGTTACCGCAACGCTCGCCTCCATCGGTACTGCAGGCGTTTCCGGTGCCGGCATGATTATGCTTGCCATGGTTCTCGAAGCGATGGGCATTCCTGTTGATATGATCATGATCATCTACGGCATCGACCGTCTTTTCGATATGGGTCGTACCTGCCTGAACGTCACCGGCGACATTTCCTGCGCCTGCTGCGTTACCAAGTGGGAATCCAAGAAGCAGACGGTTAATAAGTAAGAGCCTTTTTTGACAATTTGCAAAGGGGCGCGCTGCAAAGGTTCCGATTTTGCAGCGCGCCCCTTTTCCGTCCTTGACAAAGGATATGCTGCGGCGTATCATCTTGACAGGCTTGATAAGAGGAGAGTCACAACATGGATCAGCGCAAAAAGGGATATCTTCTGATTTTGCTTGCCGCTGCGATCTATTCTACGACCGAGGTCGCACTCAAACTGCTCGGCGGCGCATTTGCACCTATGCAGCTCACCTGTGAGCGCGTGCTCATCGGGGCCTTTTTCGTGCTGCCATTCGCTCTGCGCGAGATGCGGCGGCGGAAGATCCGCCCCGACCGCTCGGACTGGAGTTATTTTGCGCTGATGGGGTTTCTGACGGTGACGCTGCATATGTCGTTCTTGCAGCTTGCCGTTATGCACATGGATGCCTCCGCTGCGGCAGTGATCTACTCGGGAAACCCTGTATTTGCCATTGTTGCTGCCCACCTCCTGCTGCGTGAGCCGGTGAAGAAAAACCACCTGCTCGCCATCGCACTGGAACTGATCGGCATTCTGTTTATCCTCAATCCCGCGCATCTGGAGCTGAATGTGCGCGGCTTTGTCGAGATCATGTGTGCGACCGTGCTGTTCGCCATGTATGGGACGCTGTGCAAGCTGCGGATGAAGAAGCTCGGCAGCGTGGTGATTGCGTGTTTTAATATGCTGCTCGGCGGTGCGGAAATGCTGGCGATCCTGCTGTTGGGAAAAATTCCGGCAATTGCGGCATTTTATGAAAAATGCGGACTTGACCTGTTTGCCCGCGTTTCGCTGACGGCGGGCTTCACGCCGCGCTCCGCGCTGCTGATGCTTTACGTCGGCATCTTCTGCGCGGGTTTGGGGTTTTTGCTGATGGCGAAGATCACGGAATACACCTCGGCGATTGAGGCATCGTTTATTTACCTTTTGAAGCCGATCCTTGCCACCGCGCTCGCCGCAGCGGTATTCCGGGAGTACATCAGCGCAAACCGCATGATTGGTATTGCATTTTTCCTGGCGGCGTCACTGTGTGTCAGTGTACCTGTGCTGCGGCAGATGAAGCGACAGAGGACGGCGGATGGAAAGCAGACGTAAAAAGAACTGTGCGGCAGAAAAACTGTCCGCACAGACGGTAAGTTAAGGAGAATTCGATGAAAAAAGTTGCATTGGTCACAGGTTCATCCCGCGGCATTGGACGCGCAGCGGCATACCGGCTTGCACATGACGGATATGCGGTATGTGTCAATTATCTGGAGCGCAAAGATAAGGCAGAGGAACTTGTGGAGCTGCTGAGAAAAGACGGCTGCGAAGCGATCGCCGTGCAGGCGGATGTTGCCAAACGTGCCGCGGTGGACGCAATGGTGAAAAAGACAGAGGAGGCCTTGGGCCCCGTGACGCTGCTTGTGAACAATGCAGGTGTTGCCGGACAGGCACAGTTCCAGGACGTGACGGACGAGCTGTGGGATCGATATTTCTCCGTCAACCTCAACGGCGCGCGCAACACCATTCAGGCGGTTCTGCCGCATATGCTGCACGAAAAAAGCGGCTGCATCATCAACGTTTCTTCCATCTGGGGACAGCACGGTGCAAGCTGTGAGGTGACCTACTCCTGCACCAAGCATGCACTCATCGGACTGACTCGCTCCCTTGCCATGGAGCTTGCACCGAGCGGTATCCGCGTCAACTGCGTGGCACCCGGCGTCATCAACACCGACATGGTCAAGGTGCTCGGCGACGAGGTACTGAAAGACCTTGCGGAGCAAACGCCGCTTGGCAGACTCGGCACTCCGGAGGATATCGCACACGCAGTGGCATATCTCGCCTCTGACAAGGCAAGTTTCATTACAGGTCAGGTCCTCGCGGTGGACGGCGCATTTATCCTATAAAGCAGAGTGGGAAGCGAAAATGCTTCCCACTTTTTTGATATTGAAGAGTTTTTTATTTTCCGGTGCTGCCGAAGCCGCCCTCACCGCGTGCCGTCTGAGGGAGCTCGCTGACTTCCTCAAATTCCATGGGAAGATAGGGCAGCAGCACCATCTGGGCGATGCGATCCCCGTCATGGATCGTGCGGTCGGAGTCACTGTCATTGTGGACGGCGACCATGCACTCACCACGGTAATCGGAATCGACCACGCCGACGCAGTTGGCAGGACGCAGTCCGTCTCTGGACGCAAGCCCGCTGCGCGCGAAGACCGCGCCGAATGTTCCCTCCGGCAGAGCAACGGCAATACCGGAGCTGATTTTAACGGTGTGGTGGGGCGGAATGGTGACAGTGCCGTCTCCACCGAGACAGGCGTAAAGATCGTAGCCGGCGGCATACTGCGAGCCGGTCGTGGGCAGCTTGGCACGCGCATTGAGCTTTTTGATCTGAACGGTTGCCATAGGGGTTCCTCCTTAAAATAGGTACAAAAGTATAGAGCCATTATAAATAGGTTCAGACAGAAAAGCAAGAAAAGCGGCAGAAAAACAGCACGGAAAAACGAATCTGAAATCGGAAGGAATTTGTACTTGCAAAACAAGAAGATTTCTGTTAATATAGTACGGTGTGGGGATTTCCTGCACCTTACTGATGAAAAACCCTTTTGGAGGCTTTGAATAGATGGCAAAAAACACAAATAGCAAGCGCACTGAGCGCATGGAGAAAAATAACCGCAATATGAGCTTTGCAATGAAGCTTCTCACTGCCGGATTCATTGCGGAATTCTATCTGCTTCTGGTTAACAATTATTTCGTAAAAGGTGCTGTCGGACAGGTCTTGACGATGCTGACTGTGCTCAAGGTTCTTTTTTACCTTGGCTGTGCGCTTGTTGGCGGCGGTGTGGTACTGTTTGCCATGCGCGAAAAGAAAGAAATATTTGCACAGCTTGGTGGCTGGCTACTGATTGGTGGCGTGTTCTTCACGCTTTCCTCTCAGCTGATGCTTAAGGTTTACCCGCAGGGAACGACATTTATGTGCATTCTTGTTCCCGTAATCATGATTCTCGGAATTGTGTTTTTAATGTATCAGCGTGAGTTTTCTGTGCAGACGCTTGCACTGTCTCTGTCCATTCTTGCAACGGTGCTGCTCAACCGCGGTGCCGGAAAGACCAACTGGGCGCTTGCTGTCAAGGGATACAGCGTGTTTGCGGTGCTTGCGGTGCTTGCCATGCAGATTCTTGTGCTTGTGGCGCAGAAGAATGACGGCTGCGTGAAGACGCTGCAGTTTTTCCCGAGCAAGACGGACTACAAGCTCACCTATGCGGTGTTTGTTGTTTGCGTTCTCGTGATTCTTGCAGCACTGTTTGTTGGTAACGCCGCGTTCTATGGCACGTGGGTGCTGTCGATCCTGCTGTTTGTCCTTGCTGTTTACTACACGGTGAAAATGCTTTAATTTTATAGAATAAAATCAAAATCGCAGATGCGTGAGCATCTGCGATTTTTTGTTGCTTAAATATCTCGTCTGCCTTCTAACGCACGCATCAGTGTTGCATCGTCGGCAAATTCCAGATGTCCGCCCACGGGGATGCCGTAGGCAAGGCGCGTGACACGCACACCGAACGGACGCAGCAGCCGCGCAACATACATGGCAGTCGCCTCCCCCTCTGTGTCGGGGTTGGTTGCCATGATGACCTCTTCGATCCCGCCCTTTGACACTCGCTCGACCAGCGACTTGATTTCCAGATCGTCCGGCCCGACGTGATTCATCGGGGAAATCACGCCGTGGAGCACATGATAGCGTCCGCCGAACTCACGGGAGCGTTCGATCGCAACCACATCGCGCGGATCAGCGACCACACAAATGACCGATGCGTCGCGCTTATTCGATGCGCAGATGGAGCACACGCCGCCATCTGTCAGATTGCGGCAGACGGGACAGCAGGTAACCGTGCGCTTGGCATTTACAATGGCCTCGGCAAATTCTTTGGCATCTTCGTCAGACAGGCTCAGTACATGGAATGCAAGCCGCTGCGCGCTCTTGCCGCCGATACCGGGGAGACGCGCAAACTGCTCGACCAATTTCTCCAGCGCTGCAGGGAAGTATTCCATGGCATTAACCTCTTAATTCTTTAATCTTTTCGGGAATGTCAGCTGCCTTATAAACGGCGCTGCCTGCAACGAGAACATTGGCACCCGCCTTGATGCACTCATGGCAGGTGACGGCATCCACACCGCCGTCCACTTCCAGCTCACATGCGGGGTTCCTCTCATCAATGTATTTGCGGATCTGCGCGACCTTTGGCATCATATCTGCCATGAATTTTTGACCGCCGAAGCCGGGCTCGACCGTCATGACAAGGATGAGGTCACACTCTTTGATAAACGGCAGCACTGCCTCTGCGCGCGTGTTCGGCTTGACGACTACGCCGGCTTTTTTGCCTTTGGAGTGGATCTTTTCAAGCGCAAGGTGAATATTTTCCGGTGTATCTGCCTCTACATGACAGGTCACAAGATCAGCGCCTGCATCGCAGAACTGCTCAACATAGTGCACCGGCTGCACGATCATCAGATGTGCGTCGATGGGAAGCTGAGTCACCTTGCGAATGGATTTAAGCACAGGAATGCCGATGGAGATATTCGGTACAAAAATTCCGTCCATCACGTCGAAATGGACATAGTCCGCCGTGGCGATCGCCTCGACATCGCGGCCGAGATACGCAAAGTCGGCAGAGAGAATGGAAGGAGCAATTTTAATCATTACAAAGCCTCCGAAAACTGATTGTTCTTATTGTATCAAAGGCAAGCGACAAAATCAACGCAAAAAAATGTAAAATATACTTGACATTTCTGGGGAACCGTGCTATCCTGCAAAATGTAAAGCATGCTTGACTTTTTACGAGGAGCTGATCGTTTGAAAAATTTGATTGAAGAAAAGCGAAAAGAACGCGGCATCACGCAGCAGCAGCTGGCAGCAGCGGTCGGTGTTTCGCGCCAGACTATTATCTCGCTGGAAAGCGGGAAGTACAACCCGTCGATCCTGCTGGCACATGACATTGCGCAGCAGTTCGACGCGGCGATCGAAGAGATTTTCATTTTTGAGGAGGAAGAGAAATGACACTGAAAAATCAGAAAAAGTTTGCGGTCTTATGGTTGGTGATCGGCATCGTGATGTGGGTCGTTTTTTCCGCGATCGGTGAGGAAAGTTTTCAGGGCGGACTGCTCAGCGGCATGGGCAGTGCATTTATCGTGGTCGGCGCGATCCGGCTTGTGCGCGTGCGCCGACTGGAGAAAAACCCTGAAAAAGCGGCGGACTATGAGACTGCATTAAAAGACGAGCGTGTGGTCTATGTTGCGAACAAGGCGCGTTCGATGACCTTCACTGTATCCGTTTATGCGCAGCTTGCGGCGGGACTGATCGCCATTTTTGCGTTTGACCAGCAGTTACTCGGTCAGGCGTTATGCTTTTTGACCTGTTTCCAGTGCCTGTTGTTCACGGTGCTGTACCGTGTGTACAACAAGAAGTATTAAGACAGCATATCAAGAGGTTCCATAACCTTTGAGAGCGCAAAGAAGCTTCCTCTGGCAGCCTCTTTGCGCTTTCTATTTTCCATGCTGTAAAAAAAGTATTGACATTTAATAAAATTAGGATATAATACTAAATAAGACAAAGTCCTATTAAGGAGCGCGCATGGAAGAACGTCGCACAGTACAAAAGGATATGGTCTATGCAGCTCTTAAAGCGCTGCACAATCACCCTACGGCAGAGCAGGTCTATGCTTATGTGCAGCAGCGCTGCTCGACGGTCAGCCGTGCCACGGTTTACCGCGTGCTGAACGGCATGGCGGAGCGGGGAAGCGTGCTTCGTGTATCCAATCCGGATGGCGCGGATCACTACGATCATCAGACACACCGCCATTTCCACGTTTGCTGCGACAGATGCGGCAGGGTGGACGATGTTCGGATCCCTGAGCCGGGCGACATCCTCGGCAGCGTGCAGGATTCCTGCGGCTACGAGCTGTCCGGCTATACGCTCCTGTTCCACGGGATCTGTAAGGAATGTCAACAGACGGCGCAGGATAGACCTGCGTTGGATCATAGAAACACAAAATTATCTTAAGGAGGATATTACTATGAAGAAATGGGTCTGCCCGGTCTGCGGTTACGTTCACGAGGGAGATACGCCCCCCGAACAGTGCCCCGTGTGCAAGGTTCCCGGCGCTAAGTTCACCGAGATGAAGGAAGGCGAGAAGCTCGCCGCCGAGCACGAGTACGGCATCTATGCCAAGACTGTGAAGAATAATCCCGACATCAGCGAAGAGGACAAGAAGTACATCTTCGAGCAGCTGATGGCCAACTTTAACGGCGAGTGCAGCGAGGTCGGCATGTATCTGTGCATGGCGCGTATCGCCCACCGCGAGGGCTATCCCGAGATCGGCCTGTACTGGGAAAAGGCCGCCTATGAGGAAGCGGAGCATGCTGCCAAGTTTGCTGAGCTTCTCGGTGAGGATCTTGAGCCCAATATGAAGGCCGCCACCAAGGATAACCTCAAGTGGCGCGTGGATTGCGAATTCGGCGCGACCAAGGGCAAGTTCGACCTCGCCGTCTGCGCGAAGAAGAACGGCCTCGATGCCATTCACGACACTGTTCATGAGATGGCTCGCGACGAAGCCCGTCACGGCAAGGCTCTTCAGGGGCTCTACAAGAGATACTTTGCCGCTGACATTGCCAAAGAAAAGGTCGGCGAGGCTGTGGATAAGCTCGGCGGTCTGTTCAGAAAGTGATCGTATAGCATATAGCATGTGAAAAAAGGAACGGCTGACCGCCGTTCCTTTTTCACATGCACGCTTTTGCCGTAGACAAAAAGCGATACCCGTGCTATAATACAAATGATGCAAAGTGTTTATTTACTCAACAGGAAACGCTTTTCCAAAGAAAGGAAGTTTATGATATGGATGTCAAGGAAATTCTCCGCCATGTGGATCACACCTTGCTTTCCCAGACCGCAACCTGGGAGGAAATCAAGCAAATCTGTGACGATGGCATGAAGTACGGCTGCGCCAGCGTCTGCATCCCGCAGACCTATGTCTGCCAGGCGGCACACTACATTGCGGATCAGCAGAATTACGGGTTCGGCCAGCTGCCGATCTGCACGGTGATCGGCTTCCCCAACGGCTATACAACGCCCGGCATCAAGTGCATGGAAACGGAATTTGCCGTTGCCGAGGGTGCAACGGAGATCGACATGGTCATCAATCTCGGCTGGGTGAAGGAAGGCAAGTACGACAAGATCCTCGAAGAGATCAACGCGGTCAAAATTTCCTGCCACGGCAATATTCTTAAGGTCATCATTGAGACCTGCCTTCTCACCGATGAGGAGAAGATCAAGCTCTGTGAGGTTGTGTCCAACTCGGGCGCAGATTATATCAAGACCTCCACCGGCTTTGCCGGCGGCGGCGCGACCAGAGAAGACGTTGCACTGATGGCGGCGCATATGACAAACGGCAAAAAAATCAAGGCCGCCGGCGGTATTGCCAGCCTCGCCGATGCAGAGGAATTCCTCGCCCTTGGCGCAGACCGGCTCGGCACCTCCCGTATCGTTAAGGCTGTCAAAGCCATGGAACAGTAAAATCTGAAAGGAGAAACACGATGTCTACTCCCCACAACAGTGCAAAAAAAGGCGATTTCGCAAAAACTGTCCTGATGCCCGGCGATCCGCTGCGCGCAAAGTTTATTGCCGAAACATTTCTTGACGATCCCAAACTTGTCAACAATGTCCGCGGCGTGCAGGGCTATACCGGAACCTACAAGGGTGTGCCGGTGTCCGTGATGGCAAGCGGCATGGGCATCCCTTCTATCGGAATCTATTCTTATGAACTGTTCACGCAGTACGACGTGGACAACATCATTCGTATCGGCTCTGCAGGCGCGATGCGCGCTGATATGGAGCTTGGCAGCGTGGTGGCCGCTATGGGTGCCTGCACCAACTCTGATTTTGCCAGCCAGTATGAGCTTGGCGGTACCTTTGCCCCCATCTGTGACTATGAGCTGCTCTCCGCCGCGGTCGAGAGCGCGAAGGAGCTGGGTGTCAAGATGCCTGTCGGCAACATTTTCTCCTCTGATACCTTCTATGATGCCGCCGGACGCAACGACCGCTTCCGCAAGATGGGTGTGCTTGCCGTTGAGATGGAAGCTGCGGGCCTTTACTGCACTGCTGCCTATACCGGCAAGCGTGCGCTCGCCATCTGCTCCATTTCGGATAACCTTGTTACCGGCAAGGAGCTTTCCCCCGATGAGCGTCAGTTGACCTTTACCAATATGATGAAGATTGCGCTGGAAGCTGCCGTTAAGATGGCTGCGGCAGAATAAGCAGTGATCAAAGGTGAGGTAAGTGAGCTGACATTTCCTATCCCCCGAAAAAAGGAGTACCGTTACCATGCGCGTTATTGATATTGAAAATATTACCGCCGCCATGCACGAAGACACAAAATTCGTGCTGCAGTGCGAGGAGGTCTTTCACGACAAGATCAGCTCTGCTGCTGCGACAATCCTGATGAATAAAAGCTCCCGTCCCGTTGTCTGCCTCACCGGTCCGAGCGGATCGGGTAAGACGACGACTGCGATGCGCCTGAAGGCATATCTTGAGAATCTGGGCGTCAAGGTGCTGCTTTTGAGCATGGATAATTTCTTCCTGCCGCTCGATCAGAGACCGCCCGAGGCAACCGACTGGGAGTCACCGTACTGTGTCAACCGCGCCCTTTTGATCGAGACGATCCACCGGCTGATGGTCGGACAGACGGTCGATGTGCCGATCTACGATTTTAAGACCGGCACCACGGGCGGCTATAAGACGATGCAGGGCGACAAGGATGCCATCATCATTGCTGAGGGGATTCACATGCTCAATCCGCTGATTTTTGATGCACTCAGCAGTGAGGCGATCGGCGTGTATGTGACGCCGCGCACGCGCATTATCACAAAGAACGACCGGATTGTGCGTCCGGAGCAGCTTCGTGTGGCGCGACGCATGATCCGCGATTATCAAAACCGCGGTCACAGCCTGCGCCAGACGATCGAGCGTGCGGCAAGCGTGGATGCCGGCGAGCGGAAATACATCAAACCCAATAAGTATAATGCCGTGATCCACATTGACACCTTTCACGATTACGAGCCGTGTATTCTGGCTCGCTATCTCAAGGAAATGCCGGAATTCTATGAGCAGCTTGACAATTCATTTGTCGAAAGCCACGGATTGACCGACCTCTTTGAGGTCGTCAACTCTGTTCCGCCGCTGCGGACCGATTATGTTCCGAAAGACTCTATCGTGCGCGAATTTGTCGGTGGGAGCTGCTTTGAATATTAAAAGGTCTCTGTCTACCTAAAATGGCAAAAAAGGAAGAACGAAGTTGCGTTCTTCCTTTTTTTGCAAAAAATTGTTAAAAAGTTCATAATTTATAGGGAAACAAACTTGCTCTTTTCGGAAAAGTTTGCTATACTGCGCATGAGCGTATGAAGATACGACTCCAAAATTTTAAAGGAAGGTTATTGAAATGAAGAAGTTTTTAGCTCTGCTTCTCTCTGCCATCATGGTTCTTTCTCTCGTTGCCTGTGGTCAGACTGATGAAGCGCAGACCCCCGATGACGGCGAAGCTGCCCCTGAATATGCTGTCGCTATGGTTACCGACTACGGTGATATCACCGACCAGTCCTTCAACCAGACCACCTATGAAGCCTGCAAGGCTTTCTGCGAGGATGCAGGTCTCCAGTTCAACTACTACAAGCCCGCTTCCGACTCCGATGAAGACCGTATCTCCTCTATCGAGACTGCAATCGATGAAGGCTACAATGTCATCGTGATGCCCGGCTACGCATTTGCCAACGCCATCAAGGCTACTGCCGGCGAGAATCCCGAAGTGACTTTCATCGCTCTTGACGTCGGCGAAGGCGACTTTGGCGATTATCAGCTTCCCGAGAACCTCTATTCCGCTGTTTACCAGGAAGAGCTCTGCGGCTACATGGCAGGCTACGCTGCTGTGAAGCTCGGCTATAAGAAGCTCGGCTTCCTCGGCGGCATGGCTGTTCCCGCTGTTGTCCGCTATGGCTACGGCTTCGTTCAGGGCGCTGACGCCGCTGCTGCCGAACTCGGTCTGACCGATGTTGAGTGCAAGTATGTTTACGGCAACCAGTTCTTTGGCGATGCTGATATCACCGCTTTCATGGACACCTGGTATGCAGGCGGCACTGAAGTCGTCTTTGCTTGCGGCGGCGGCATCTTCACCTCTGCTGCCGAGGCTGCTGCCAAGGTTGGCGGCAAGGTCATCGGCGTTGACGTCGACCAGGCTGCTATCATCGACGGCGGCTACGGCGAAGGCATGACCGTTACCTCTGCTATGAAGGGTCTCGCTGCTACCGTTAAGACCCTGCTCGGCCAGGTTGTGGACGGCCAGTTCGTTGGCGGCCAGATCGAGAACCTCGGTCTTGTTTCCGACACTCCTGCCGAAAACTATGTCCAGATCGCTCCCTCCACCCAGTTTGCTGACGGCTTCACTGAGGCTGACTATGCTGCTCTCGTTGCCGACATGCACGCCGGCAAGGTCACGGTCAGCAACGACATCACCATCGCTGCTGCTGACTGCGCTACCGTCATCGCTGTTGATGATCAGGGCACTGTCAAGTAAGACGGAACGGACACACATATTTTTACATTTACAGGAAAGTGCGCGGCTCGATAAGCCGCGCACATACTGGGTTTGGCCGTATGGGTCGTAAAAAAATGCGTTTTGGTGGTTTTTTGAATTTACCTTTGGTTTTTT
>JAUMWI010000003.1:23527-81816 GCA_030529725.1 Eubacteriales bacterium
CTGTGGGCGGCTAACCGCGCCGCCCACTTTCCTGCTTTTGCCCATCTGGGTCGAAATGATAAGCTTTTGGGCACATTTTGCAATTTTCCTTTGCTTTATTGAAGCAAATGTAGTATACTAACTGCATGTATGGTTTCTGTCCCCGAGGGCATTTGCGTTCGGGTCATTAAAACGGAGGGAGGGGGATTACCCTTGGAAGCTCAGTATGCAATCGAGATGCTAAACATTACAAAACGGTTCCCGGGTATTATCGCCAACGACAACATCACTTTACAGCTGAAAAAAGGTGAGATCCATGCGCTGCTCGGAGAGAATGGCGCAGGAAAATCCACACTGATGAGCGTGCTGTTCGGCCTGTATCAGGCAGAGGAGGGCGTCATCAAGAAGGACGGTCAGGTGGTTCAGATCAAGGATCCGAACGATGCCAATGCGCTTGGTATCGGTATGGTCCACCAGCACTTCAAGCTGGTGGAATGCTTTACCGTTCTTGACAATATCATTCTGGGCGTTGAGCCAACGAAGCACGGCCTTTTGCAGAAGAAAGAAGCGCGCGAAAAGGTGCTTGCTCTTTCTGAAAAATACGGTCTGCATGTTGATCCTGATGCACGCATCGAGGACATTACCGTTGGTATGCAGCAGCGCACTGAGATCCTCAAGATGCTCTACCGCGAAAATGAGATTCTCATTTTCGATGAACCGACGGCAGTGCTCACGCCGCAGGAGATCACCGAGCTGATGCAAATCATGAAGAACCTTGCCGCCGAAGGCAAGTCGATTCTCTTTATCTCCCATAAGCTGGCTGAGATCATGGCGGTCGCAGATCGCTGCTCGGTACTGCGCAAGGGTAGGTATATCGGCACGGTTGAGACGGCGAACACCACGATGGAGGAGCTTTCCGCCATGATGGTCGGCCGCAACGTCAACTTCCACGTGGAGAAGAAGGAAGCGGAGGTTGGCGAGGTTGTGCTCAACATTGAAAACATGACCGTTGCCTCCAAGGTACATAAAAACAACGCCGTGAAGAATGTTTCGCTTCAGGTGCGCCGCGGTGAGATCGTCTGTATTGCCGGTATCGACGGCAACGGACAGACGGAATTTGTCCACGGCCTGACCGGCCTTGAGCCGCTGGTAGACGGAAAGATCACCATGCTCGGCGAGGATATTACCAAAGCGTCGATCCGCCACCGCAATGTGCTCGGCATGAGCCATATCCCGGAAGACCGTCATAAACACGGCCTGGTGCTGGATTACACACTGGAGGATAATCTGGTGCTGGAGCGCTATTTTGAGCCGGAATTCACCAACAAGGCTGGCTTCCTGCGCCGTGATAATATCCGCACTTATGCGGAGCGGATCATTGAGGAATATGATGTCCGCTCCGGTCAGGGCCCCATTACCATCGCCCGTTCCATGTCCGGCGGCAACCAGCAAAAGGCCATTGTCGGCCGCGAAATTGATAAAGATCCCGAGTTGCTTGTCGCTGTACAGCCGACCCGCGGCCTTGATGTCGGTGCCATCGAATATATTCACAAACAGCTTGTCGCCCAGCGCGATGCCGGTAAGGCGGTGCTGCTCGTGTCTCTCGAACTTGACGAGGTCATGGATGTTCCCGACCGTATTCTCGTAATGTACGAGGGTGAGATCGTCGGTGAGCTTGACCCGAAAACGACCACACAGGAAGAGCTTGGCCTTTACATGGCCGGCGCGAAGAGGGATGAGGTGATGGCATGAAGAAAAAGAATCTTTTAAAGTCCAATGCGGTGCAGTCGCTGCTTGCATCACTCATCTGTATTGCTCTGGGTATGCTTGTTGGCTATATTGTCCTGCTGTTTATCAATCCGTCCGGTGCCAGTGAGGCGATTGTCGATGTCATGAAGAACTTCTTCAACTTCTCGTCTCCTGCCAAGCAGGTGCAGCGATTCGGAAACACGATCGCAAAGACCGTTCCGCTGCTGATGTGCTCGCTGAGTATTCTCTTTGCCTACAAGGTGGGTCTCTTTAACATTGGTGCCGCCGGTCAGTATGTTGCCGGTGCCTGCGCGAGTCTCTATGCTGCGCTTGCGTGGGGATGGAGCTGGCTGCCGTGCCTGCTGCTTGCCATTCTTGCCGGCGCAGTCATGGGCTTCTTTGTCGGTTTGCTCAAGTCTTACTGCAATGTTAACGAGGTCATTTCCGGCATTATGCTCAACTGGATCGCACTCTACACGGCCAATATGATCCTCACGAAGGTCAAGGAGGTCGCAAGTCCCTACACCATGTACCTCAACGAGGTGAATGAGTCTGCATTTCTCCCGTCTCTCGGCCTCGGAAGATTTTTCAACAACAACCAGTATGTCACCATTGCTGTGCCGCTGGCAATTCTCGTTGCCGTTGCTGTGCAGATCGTACTGGACCGCACGAGGTTCGGCTATGAGCTTAAGGCAACAGGCAACAACAAGAATGCTGCCAAGTACTGCGGTATGGCGGAAAAACGAAATATTATCCTCGCTCTGATGATCTCCGGCGCACTCTCCGGCCTCGGCGCGGCACTGCTGTATCAGACCGGCTATATGCGCTGGGAGTGCACGCAGTCCTCCGTTCCGGGCATGGGCTTCAACGGTATTGCCGCGGCATTCCTCGGCGGACTGAACCCGATCGGATCGATATTTGCTTCCTACTTTATCCAGCACATTACCGACGGCGGTGCATACGTCGATAAGAGCATGTACTGCTCCCAGATCTCCGATCTGATCTCGTCTGTCATCATTTATCTGTGCGGCTTCGTGCTGTTCATTAAGTTTACCATGAACAAGATGATCGCAAAGCGTGAAGAGAAGGCTGCGAAGGCTCTGGCTGCACAGGCAGAATCCAAGGAAGGAGGCGAGAAATAATGCTGCTGCTGATTCAATACACACTGATTTTCTCGTCCGTCCTGCTTCTGGTCGCACTCGGTGGCTGCATTTCCGAGCATTCCGGTGTTATCAACCTCGGACTTGAGGGCATCATGGTCATCGGTGCGCTCGGCGGTGCGCTCGTCATGCGCAACCTCCAGACAAACTCCGCGTTTGTCATGATCCTGCTGGTCATCCTCGCTGCAGTTCTTGCCGGTATGGCATATTCCTCACTGCTCGGTGTCGCCTGCATTAACTTTAAGGCGGACCAGACCATTGTCGGCACCGCACTCAACATGCTCGGCACTGCCGGTGCCACGGTGTTTGTCAAGGCGATGAACACCGCTGCCAACCCCGATGATGTTTCCTCCACCATTCAGTATATCGAGCCGAAGAAGATGTTCCTCTTCAAAATCGGCAGCCTGGAGCTCAACTGGTTTATGGTGGTGGCGGTTCTTGCGCTGATTGCGGTCTATGTGATGCTCTATCACACAAAGTTCGGCCTGCGCCTGATGGCGTGCGGCGAGCATCCGCAGGCGGCGGACAGTGTGGGCATCAACGTACTCAGGATGCGTTGGTCCGGCGTGCTGATTTCCGGCGCACTCGGCGGCCTCGGTGGCATCACCTATATTCTGGCCGGTGTTTCCGAGTGGAAGTTTGAGAACGGTGTGGCAGGCTTTGGCTTCCTTGCTCTTGCGGTCATGATTTTCGGCCAGTGGAAGCCGACACGCATTGCGCTCTCCGCGCTTTTGTTCGGTCTGTTCCGCGCACTCTCAAATGTCTATGTCGGTATCCCCTTCATGTACGCGCTCAATATTCCCAGCGGTATCTACAACATGATGCCGTACATCGTTTCCCTCATTGTGCTTGCGTTCACCTCCGGACACTCCCGTGCGCCGAAGGCAGAGGGCATTCCCTACGACAAGGGACAGAGATAACTCAAAATACCCGATAAGAAACCACCCATGCAAGCGGTACGGAAAGTACCGCTTGCATTATTTTTCCGCGCCAGTACCAGCGTGTGGACAACGTGGACGTGTCGAGTACGCTGAGTGTCTGTGCATGGACGCTCAACCCGCCCCATGCGAGCAGCACCGCGCAAAGAGTAAAACCCAAGCGCGAGCAGGAAAGTGCCGCAACGCCATTGGAAAGCTCTACAAAACCAAGCAGCAGAGGATAAAACGGATGGCAGGACGCAGAGGACGGAAGCAGCAGCAGGAGAAGCCGCAGCAGCACCATAAAGAGGACGACAAAGGCACAGACGTTCAGAATGCCTGAGAGAGAACTCTGTACTGCGGCGGGGATAATAGAGACGGAGAAAGCGTCGGACGAAGAAGCTTTTTCCGCGCGGCGCGTCTGAGCGCGATGCGGCAGGTCACGGCACAGAATAATGCCGGTCAGAATGGCAGAGACGACATGGACGAGATAAAGGTAAAGTCCTGTACGCGGGGAGTGAAATACAGCACCGGCGCACATGCCGAGAATGAAACCGGGGCCGGCATTGTTGCAAAATCCCAAAAGATGCTCGGCTTCCTTGCGGGGAAGCGTACCGGAGGCGAACAGCTCGGCGACTGTGCGCGCACCCACTGGATAGCCGCCCAATAAACCGAGTGTCAGCGCACTTGCGCCTGCACCGCTGAGGCCGAAAAGCGGACGCATCACACCGCGAAGCGCATAGGAAAAGTCATTGGCAGCACCGCAGGAGATGAAGAGGGAGGAAAGTGCAAAAAACGGGAAGAGCGACGGAATGATCGTTTGAAAACAGAGCGTCATGGCATCACGTGCGGCCTGCGCACTTTGCGTGGGAAACAGCAGCAGCCCTGCAGCGCACGATGCGATCAGCACAAAAAAGAGAATTTTGCGAAGCTTCACGAAAACACCTCCGCGAAAATCTATGCGCCGACTTTGAAATAATTCAGCCTGTCAAAAAACATACCTTTGCCGGATTTTCGGGAAGGAAGATAGTGTGAAAGAAACCCAGGAGGGGGTGTCTTTCACGGTTTTGATCATAAGTTTTGCAGCTTGTCGAAAGGACTTTTTCGACAAGCTGCATTATTGTCCGCGCGGACAGGCAAAAAATAAACGGTCGGGACATAGAGTTTTCCGAAAGGGGAGTGGGCAATGGAACGCAAAGAGCAGATGCTCACACGCATGGCGGAGATGTTCGATCTGCCGAGCGATCTGGTGGCAGGTCTGTGCCATATGGAGCTTTTGGGGGATCGGCAGTTCTTCCTGGAGGGGCATGAGGGAATCTTATCCTATGCTTCGGAGCAGATCGACATCAGTACCGGTGCGCTGATCGTGCGCGTCAAGGGACATGACCTGCTGCTTCGCAGCATGACGGACAATGAGGTGCGGATCCAGGGGAAAATCGAATGTGTGGAATATGTGCGGTAACGGACGGGAGTGAGCGGAGTGCTGAAAAAGACAGTCAACCTTTTGCGCGGCAGTGTCCACGTGCGCGTGGAAAGTGCGTGGCCGGAGCGCATTCTGAACCTCTGCTCTGTCCGGCATATCGAACTGCGTGAGCCACGCTGGCACAGCGCGAGTGAGCTGTCGTTTTCCGTTGCCCGACGGGATTTTCCCGCTTTCAAGCGGGCGATTGCTAACACCGATGCGCAGTGGAGTCTGGAACGCAAGGAGGGTGCTCCGTACTTTCTCGGACGCTTTCGCCGCCGGCATGCACTGCTTGCGGGGCTTGCTGTGTTTGTGTCACTGCTGATCGTCAATTCACTTTTTATCTGGGACTTTGAGGTTTCCGGCAACGACACCGTTCCAACAGAAAAAATTCTGCGTGTGCTTGCCAAAAACGATGTGCATCGCGGCACGTTTGCTCACTCATTCCGCACACAGGACCTGTGCAATCATGCGCTGCTCGACCTGCCGGAGCTTTCGTGGCTGACCGTCAATGTGCGCGGCTGCCGCGCCTACGTTGTCGTGCGCGAACGAGAGGTCGTGCCGGAAGTTGTCAACGAGCGGCAAAAAACGAATGTGGTCGCGGGGCACAGCGCACTTGTCACGCGCGTACTGGCGCTGGACGGACGCGCCATGGTGCAGAAGGGCGCCGTGGTGCAGGAGGGACAGCTTTTGATTTCGGGCGTGGTGGAGACGGGCGGCGCGGAAAATCCGAGTGTTGACACACGTATCCTCTCCGGACGCGGCGAGGTCTGGGGACGGACATGGCGCGAGCTATCCGTGAAAATTCCGCTTGACTACGAGGCAAAAAGCTATACCGGACGGGAAATCCGCAGGAATGCGCTGCGTTGGGGCGAAAAAAGATTAAAAATCGGAAAAGAATGTAGCAATATCGGGGTAAACTGTGATAAAATAGTCAATCAAACAGAATGGACGATCGCCGGCGGCTTTGCGCTGCCGATCACATGGGAAACGGAAGTCTATCTCCCCTATGAAACGGTGATGCTCACGCGGACGCATGAGGAAGCAGAAGCACTGGCGCGCGCGGTGCTCGAAGAGCATCTTAGCGAACTTCTCGGTGGGGACGGCAGCGTGACGAAAACACAATTCACCTCTGCGGAGCAGGGAAATCTGCTTCTTGTGACAATGAGCGCCGAGTGTTTGGAACAGATTGGGGTAGAATTGCCGATCCCTATGAACGAATGAACTTTTAGGAGGATACCATATGGAGCAGCGCATCAGCATTGAACGAATGGAACAGGCGGTCAATATTTTCGGCTCGTTTGATGAAAACGTGCGTCTCATTGAGACAGAATTTCATGTGATGGTCGCCAACCGTGAGGGCGAGCTGCGCGTGAGCGGTGAGCCGGAGGATACGATTCTCGGCTGCAAGGCACTGCAGGCACTGCTCACGCTTTCCAATCGCGGTGAGCCGATCACGGAGCAGAATGTGCGCTATGTCATCGGACTTGTCCGCGCCGGACAGGAGGACAAAATCGCAGAGCTGACGCAGGATGTCATCTGCATCAGCTCCAAGGGCCGTCCGATCAAGCCGAAAACCATCGGCCAGAAGCGGTATGTGGATTCGATCCTGCACAACACCGTCACCATCGGCGTCGGTCCTGCCGGTACGGGAAAGACGTATCTTGCTGTCGCCGCGGCGGTCGCGGCGTTCCGTGAGCGTAAAATAAACCGCATTATTTTAACGCGCCCTGCGGTGGAAGCAGGAGAGCGGCTCGGCTTCCTGCCGGGTGACCTGCAAAGCAAGGTCGATCCGTATCTGCGCCCGCTGTATGATGCGCTGTTTGATATGCTCGGCGCAGAAACGTATCAGAAGTATTTAGAGCGCGGCAACATTGAGGTCGCGCCGCTTGCCTATATGCGCGGCCGCACACTGGACGACAGCTTCATTATTCTGGATGAAGCGCAGAACACCTCCTGCGAGCAGATGAAGATGTTTTTAACGCGCATGGGCTTCGGCTCAAAGATGGTCATTACCGGCGATGCTACGCAGATCGACCTGCCTGCAGATAAAATGAGCGGATTGAAGCAGGCAGTGCGTGTGCTGCACGATGTCGAGGGCATCGGCATTTGTGAGCTGAACGATCAGGACGTGGTGCGTCATGTGATGGTGCAGCGCATCATCCGCGCCTATCAGGACTATGAGGATGCCAGAAACAAAAAGAGATAAAGAGGACAGAAAAATGGAAGAAATCAAGAATTTAGTCACGGTCGAATCCGATGTGGACGAGCTTCTGGACGATGAGCTTGCCAAAATGCTGGAGGAAACGGTCAACACCGCACTTACGCTCGAGGGCGTGGAGGTACCGTGCGAAGTGAATATCCTGCTCACGGACGACGAGGGGATCCGAGAGGTCAACCGCCAGATGCGCGGAGTTGACAATCCCACGGACGTTCTGAGCTTCCCGATGTTCGATTTAAAACCCGGTGAGCATCCGACCGAGGAGGACAAGGACCCCGGTGCAGATACCGTGCCGCTGGGCGATATGTGCATCTCCGTCGAGCGCGCGCAGGCACAGGCATGCGAGTTTGGTCATTGCTTCGCCCGCGAGATCAACTACCTCTGCGTCCACTCCGTGCTGCATCTGCTCGGCTACGATCACATGGACGAGGGCCCCATGAAGGCGCAGATGCGCGAGCATGAGGAAAAGGTCATGAAGGTGCTTGATCTTGCCCGATGAGTTGACATAATACAAAATGTTCCATAAAACAAAAGATGGAGGATCACCTGATGAACATTACGAAAACCGCCATGATCACGGTCTGCGGACGCCCGAATGTTGGAAAATCCAGCCTCACCAACGCGCTTGTCGGTGAGAAGATCGCTATTGTATCCAACAAACCGCAAACGACGCGCAACCGTATCTACGGCGTGGTCAATCATGGGAACACGCAGCTCGTGCTGCTCGATACGCCGGGCTTCCACAAAGCGCACAACCGTCTCGGTGACTACATGGTCAAGGTCACGCGCGAGAGCATTGCCGATGTGGATGCGGTGCTGCTGCTTGTGGAGCCGGTGGCGCACGTCGGCACGCCCGAAGCGGAGCTGATCGAAAAGATCGCTCAGAGCGGTGTTCCTGCCATTTTGTGCATCAACAAGATCGACACCATCGAGAAGAAAGAAGATCTGCTTGCCGTCATTGCCGCGTACAGCGAGGCATACGCGTTTGACGCGATCATTCCCATCTCCGCGCACACGCAGGACGGCTTGGACGAATTGCTCGCGGAACTGAAAAAGTACGCTGCCGAGGGGCCTCAGCTCTTCCCGGACGGCATGACGACCGATCAACCTGACCGTCAGGTCGTGGGCGAGATCGTGCGCGAGAAGATGCTGCGCAATCTGGACAAGGAGATTCCGCACGGCACGGCGGTGGAGATCACGCGCTTTATCGAGCGCGACGACGAGGTCATTGAGGTGGACGCCACGATCTACTGCGAGAAGGCGAGCCATAAGGGGATCATTATCGGCAAAAACGGTGCGATGCTCAAGAAGATCTCGACCGAAGCGCGTCACGACATCGAGCGTTTTATGGGCACAAAAGTCTTTTTGCAGACCTGGGTGAAGGTCAAGGAAAACTGGCGCGATAATCTGAACTATATTCACTCTTTCGGCTACAAGGACGAGTAAGTTTTACCAGCCATAATGGCGGTATGTTTTGTGCATGCTATTGTCAGAGGTGATCGGCATGGACGAAACGTATATGGCACTTTTTATGCAGACGGGCAACCCCGTGTTTTACACGGCGGCGAAAACCGACAGCAAAACCGATGAACAAGCCCCTCCGAAACCGGAGGGGTAAAGAGGTTTACATAATTATGCCTGAAAAAATTGTCACAAAAGGCATCGTTCTGCGCGAAACGCAGACGAAGGAAGCCGATAAGATCCTCACCGTGCTTACCCCCGAAATGGGACGTGTTGCGGTCATTGCGCGCGGTGCACGCCGCAAAGGGAGCAGGATCGCGGCCGCGAGCGAGCTTTTGACGTATTCCGAGCTGGTGCTCTATCAGCGTGGGAACTGGTATTATCTGGATGAAGCGTCCACCATTACGTTGTTTGACGGTATCCGCACCGATATTGAGCTTCTCTCACTGGCGTCCTATTTTGCTGAGATGACGGAGGCGGTCAGTGCGGAAGAAGTACCGTCGGGTGAGGTCGTGTCGCTTTTGCTCAACTCTCTCTATGCGCTTGATACGCTCAAAAAACCGCAGGAGCAGGTCAAAGCGGTGTTTGAGCTCAAGCTCCTTGCGCTCTCCGGCTATGAGCCGCTGGTGGAGGAATGCGCCGTGTGCGGAAACAAAACACCGACACAGCCTGTTTTTGATGTGCAGCAGGGGGTGCTGCTGTGCCGTGAGTGTGCCGGTGCTGCCGCAGGCGGTGTGGCGAAGCTTGATGCCGGCAGCCTTGCCGCGATGCGCCATGTACTCCGGCGCGAGCAGAAGCTGATGCTCTCCTTCAGCCTGAACGGCGAGACTGCCGCACGCTTTTCCCGTGTCTGCGAGGAGTTTGCCTCCACCCAGCTGGAACGCAGATTCCGCACGCTGGACTTCTATAAAAGTGTCAAAATTGACGACAAAGCGTAATATTTGTCGAAGAGAATACCAACTGTAATTATAATAATGGAGAAAAATCCATGAGTGAACTGTTTGAAAAATCCATTCGTGTGCTTGAACTGCCGCAGCTCCTGTCAGGGCTGGAGCGTCACGCGGTGAGTGAAGCGGCGAAGGAGCGCGCACGGGGACTTATGCCTTCGACCGACCGAGATGAGGTGAATCGGCTTCTTGATGAGACGGACGCCGCCCGCGGTATGATCGCCTTGCGCGGCAGCCCCGGCTTTGGCGGCGTAAAAAGTGTGGCGGAGTCGCTGAGCAGAGCATCGCGCGGCGGTATGCTCAACACGCGTGAGCTTTTAGATATTGCGCTCTTACTGACCAATGTGCGCCGCGTGCGCGAATACTACAGCGAAGAGGCGGAGCCGACGGTTATTGACAAAATGTTTGTCTCGCTCCATCCGAACCGTTTTTTAGAAGAAAAAATTACCACCGCCATCCTCTCCGAGGATGAGATCTCCGATGCGGCAAGTGCCGAGCTTGCGGAAATCCGCCGTCACAAGCGCGCAGCGGCAGCCAAGGGTCGCCAGATCCTGCAGCGCATTATTTCATCGCCAAGCTACCAGCGCGTTTTGCAGGAAGCAATCATTACCCAGCGTGATGGGCGCTTTGTTGTGCCTGTCAAGGCGGAGTGCCGCGGTGAGCTGCCCGGCCTTGTACACGATATTTCCTCCTCCGGGGCAACGCTTTTTGTTGAGCCGATGGGCGTTGTGCAGGCGAACAATGAGCTCAAGGAGCTGGAGGTCAAGGAGGAGAAGGAGATCGACCGCATTCTCTTTGCCCTTTCGGCCGAGGCTGCGAGCTTTGAGAATGATATCCTTTGGGACTATGACATTCTGGTGCATCTTGACCTCATCTTTGCACGCGGCGAACTGAGCTATGAGATGAAAGCCATGCGCCCTGAGATCCGCACGGACGGCAGCGTTTACCTGCGTCATGCACGTCACCCTCTGCTGGACCCTGCCAAGGCGGTGCCGATCGACATGGAGCTTGGCAGAAGCTTTGATACCCTTGTCATCACCGGCCCCAACACCGGCGGCAAGACGGTCAGCCTCAAGACGCTGGGACTACTGTGCCTGATGGCGCAGTGCGGGCTGCACATTCCCTGCGACGATCAGAGTGCGGTGAGCGTATTCACCGGCGTGCTTGCCGACATTGGTGACGAGCAGAGTATCGAACAGAGTCTTTCTACTTTTTCCGCGCACATGAAAAATATTGTGCAGATTTTGGACGAGGCGGACAGCCGCAGCCTGATCCTTTTTGACGAGCTGGGCGCGGGTACCGATCCGGTCGAGGGCGCGGCACTTGCCATCGCCATCATTCAGGAGGCGCGAGAGCGCGGTGCGAAGGTTGCTGCCACCACGCACTATGCCGAGCTTAAGACCTTTGCCATGACAACGGCAGGTGTGGAGAATGCGAGCTGCGAGTTTGACGTGGAGACCCTGTGCCCGACCTACAAGCTGCTCATCGGTATTCCGGGAAAATCAAACGCATTTGCCATCTCCAAGCGTCTGGGACTGCCCGACCGTGTGATCGACAGCGCAAAGGCGCAGATGGACAGCGAGAGCATTCGCTTTGAGGACGTACTCACGCAGCTGGAGCAGAAGCGCCAGCAGCTCGAGAAGGAAAAAGAAGAGGTAGACCGCCTGTATGCAAGACGCGAGGAGGACGCACGCAAGGCGCGTGAGTTCCGTACGCAGATGGAAAAGGCGAAGGACAATGCACGCACCCGCGGTGAAGCGGAGGCGAAGCGGATCCTTGCAGAAGCGAAGAGTGCGGCGGACGAGACCTTCCGCGAGCTGGATCGCCTGCGCAAGGAGCAGAAAAAGCTGGACGCGCAGCAGGTCAATGAGCAGCGTGCAAGCATTATGCACGGACTCAAGGAAGCGCGGGACGCCATCGGCGTGCGCGAGGACACGGCGGAACCGATCCCGAAGCCGTCGCGGCCGATTCAAGTGGGTGATCTGGTCGAGATCCCCGGAACGCGCCGCACCGCAGAGGTCATCGGCGTCAAGGACGATAGCCTGACACTCAAGGCAGGCGTGCTGAAGATGACCGTCAAGCGCGATGAAGTGCGGCTCATTGAGGAGGCCGAGCGTGCTGCGACGGCGAAGAAACAGAGTGTCAGCGCACCATCGCAGCGCATTTTGCACACTGTGGCGGCTGCGCGTGAGCTGGATATTCGCGGCATGGAGACACTGGAAGCGGAGACGGTGGTGGAAAACTACATTGACACTGCTGTTATGGCGCGCCTTGAAACGGTGACCATCATTCACGGCAAGGGGACCGGTGCGCTGCGAAAAGCCGTGCATGAGATGCTGCGGCGCAACAAGAGCGTGAAAAAGTTCCGCCTCGGCAATTTCGGCGAGGGCGAAGCCGGTGTGACCGTCGTGGAATTGAAGTGATGCTCCCGGACGGCTCCGCGCAATCACCGGACTGACGAAAACTTTGGCAAAAAAGAACATTGACGAAAATGATTTTATGGTATAATATGTGATACAGTCCTAGGAATCGGAAAAGGGAGAGGGAGTTGTAACGATGTATACACAAAATGTTACGATTAACAATGAAGTCGGCCTGCATGCAAGACCCGCCACGTTTTTCATTCAGAAGGCAAATGAATTCAAAAGTGGTATCTGGCTGGAAAAAGACGAGCGCCGCGTCAATGCAAAAAGCCTGCTTGGCGTGCTGTCTCTCGGTATCGTAAAGGGTACCACCGTCACGCTGATTGCTGACGGCGCGGACGAGAAGGAAGCCGTTGGCGCACTTTGTGAACTGGTTTCCGGCAACTTCGGTGAATAAGAAAAAGGATTAAGAAAGGCGGTTTCGTGAATACGAAACCGCCTTTCTTACATGGGAGGTGAGAAGCTTGACCAAAAAGGAACTGCTGCAAAAGGCGAATGAGCTGCCGCTTGCGCCCGGCGTCTATCTGATGATGGACAAAATGGGAAAGGTGATCTATGTCGGCAAGGCGAAGAAGCTCCGCAACCGCGTCAGCCAGTATTTTCAGGAGAATTCCTCCCATAATGAAAAAACACGGCGCATGGTGTCCTGCGTCGATCATTTCGACACCATTTTCGTTTCCAGCGAGTTTGAGGCGCTGATTTTGGAAAATTCGCTTATTAAACAGCATCAGCCGCACTACAACATTCTTCTCAAGGATGACAAGGGGTATCCCTTTGTGCGTTTTGCAGGGGGAGCCTATCCGCGCTTTACCATGGTCAGTAAACCGGCGGAGGACGGCGCACGCTATTTCGGCCCGTTCGGCGGACGCAGTGAGACGCGCGCGGCGATCGACGCGGTGTGTGAAGCGTTCAAGCTACCCACCTGCACGCACTCTTTCCCACGTGACATCGGGAAGGAGCGTCCGTGTCTCAACCATCACATGAACCGCTGCGACGGTTGGTGCCGCGGTGAACCGGGGGAAGAGGAGTACCAAAACCGTATGGAGCAGGCCTGCCAGCTTTTATCCGGACGCTACCGTCAGCTGACCCGCACGCTGCGCGAGGAGATGGAGCAGGAGGCGCAGACGCTTCATTTTGAGCGTGCCGCGCTGCTGCGCGACCGTATGCGTGCCATTGAGGTGCTCGGCAAGCGGCAGAAGGTCATTGCCGGTATCTGCGCGGATACGGACGTATGGGGGCTGCATCGCGGTGCCAGTCGCTGCGGCTATGCGGTGCTCCATGTCGAAGACGGCAGTGTTACCGGACGCGAGACAGATCTGTTTACCGCACCGCAGGATGAAACGGAGAGTGCAATGCTATCGGCAGTCCTGTCTCAGTATTATCTGAACAAGGCAGTGCTGCCGCATGAAATTCTGCTTCCGTATGAGACGGAGGAGATAGACGAACTTGCTGCGGTTCTTGCCGCCCGCGCGGGGCGAAAGGTGACGATCCATGTGCCGCAGCGCGGGGAAAAGGCAGAGCTTTTGTCCATGGCGCAGCGCAATGCGCGCGAGGATGTTGAGCGTGTCACGACCGCACAGGAGCGAGAGAGCCGGACGCTTGCGCGTCTTGCCGAAATGCTCTCCCTGCCGAGTGTTCCGACACGTATGGAATCCTACGATATTTCCAACACCGGTGCAAGCGACATCGTTGCCTCCATGGTGGTCTACGCGGGTGCAAAGCCGCAAAAAAGTGCTTACCGCCGCTTTAAGATGAAGACCGTCACGGAGCATCCGGATGACTACGCATCCATGGACGAGGTACTCACGCGCCGCCTGCAGCGTTATTTGGATGGCGATGAGAAGTTCACACCGCTTCCTGATGTGATGCTCATTGACGGCGGCGCGACCCATGCACAGGTTGCTGAGCGTGTGACACACGCCATGGGATTGCCGCTGCCGATCTTCGGTATGGTCAAGGACGACCGCCACCGCACCCGCGCGCTCATTACTGCGCAGGGGCGCGAAATTGACCTGCACGCCGATCCTGCCGTGTTTGCGCTCATCGGACAGATCCAGGAGGAAACACACCGCTTTGCCATCACCTTCCACCATGAGAGCCACAGCCGTTCGGCGGTCAAATCCCCGCTCGATGATGTTCCTGGCATCGGAAAGGCGCGAAAGGCGGTGCTTTTGAAGTCATTCAGGAGTATGAAAGCAATTTGTGAGGCAGACGCGGAGGCACTTGCACGTGTGTTGCCACGCGATGCGGCGGATGCGGTATATCAACACTTTCACAAAGAGGACGAAAAGACATGAGAGGAAAGCTTTACGCTACGCTCGGACCGGCGTGCGCAGAGGAAAATACACTTCGCGCCATGTTCCGCGAGGGTATGGCGGGAATGCGTCTGAATCTGTCCCACGGCATGCTGGAGGAAAGCAAGACGTGGGTGGAAGCAATGCACGCCGCGGCAGAGTCCGAAGGTGTTACGCCGGATCTCTTGATCGACCTGCAGGGTCCGGAGCTGCGGATCGGCAGGCTGGACGCGCCGGTCGCGCTCAAAGAGGGCAGTACCGTCACGCTCGGCACGACCTTCCCGGTGCCGGAGTGCGTGGTGCCGAACCTTGTGGACGGTGAGGAGCTTTTACTCGATGACGGCTTGCTGCTGCTGCGTGTGGAGGACGCAAAAAACGGCGTTTGCCGCGTGGTGCGCGGCGGTACGCTCGCTTCACGCAAGAGCCTTGCTGTTGTCGGACGCGAACTGCCGGCTCCTGCACTGACGGGGCTGGACATCGAGAATCTGCGTCATGCCAGGGATTACGGTGTGACCGGCATCATGCAGCCGTTTGTGCGCGGCAGGGAAGACCTTGAAGCCGTGCGCCGTGCTATGGCAGAGACCGGTACGCAAGACCTCAAGATATTTGCCAAGATCGAAAATCAGACAGGTTTACATAAACTTGATGAAATCCTTCCGCTTGCCGATGTTGTGATCTGTGCTCGCGGCGATTTGGGACAGGCAATGCCGCTGTGGGAGCTGCCGCGTGCGCAGGCGAAGATTGCCGCAGAATGTAAGGCGTCGGGGCGTGACTTTATGATCTCCACGCAGATGCTTCATTCCATGCACCACAGCGCCGTCCCGACACGTGCAGAGGTAACGGACGTGTATCAGGCGGCAAGGTCGGGTGCAAGCTACCTGCTGCTCACCGGTGAAACGGCCGTGGGCGAGTATCCTGTCGAGGCGATGCACTACTTTTCTCAGATCGCCTGCAATGGATGGGAGGATGCGGATTGAACAGTCAATCGGCTGAAAAAAAGAGCGGCGATGCCGCTCTTTTTTGTTGGACTAAACGATGCAATTTTTGGGAAAAATAGAATAGATTTTAAGAGGGGGAGCTGTCCTCGACCGCAAAAACTTGACAAAACGGAAATTTGGGGGTATACTGCCCCAAGTTTCAAAAGTTACAATTTGTAACTTTTGCGAAACGCATGCCGTTTGGCATGTCCCGAGTGCGCGAAATATCGCTTCGCGCACGGAAAGGAGAAGCATATGTTCCAGAAGCTGAGAAAGCAGCTTGGCACACGACCGGCCCGTCTGGCGTTTTTCTTTTTGGCTTTCGCCGCGGTGATGACGCTTAACGGATTGCCCGATGTGCGTGCGCAGGCACTGTATCTGATTACGGACGGTGAAAAGTCTGCCGTGCTGGACGGCACGACGAGCGTTGCAGACGACAGGATCATTGTCACCGGTGCATACAGTGCCAACCCCGAAGTTGTGCTCACCGCCGGCGAAAAGGTAACGGTTTTTCACGGCAGCGGAGTAGATTACGCGACTACGCGAAGCGGCGAGTCGGTCAGGAGCCTTTTGAATCGCCTGAAGATCAACATGAGCCCCCTTGAGATGGCGGTTGTGGATATCTCGGGAGAAGAGATCACGGTGAAAATCGCATCCGACTTTGTTTATTATGAGACAGCAAAGGAGACGGCAGCGCATACAACGATCTATACACCGGCGTATAACAGGCCGAAGGGTGAGATCGAAGTGGTGCAGGAGGGCATCGACGGAACGCGCGAGGTAGTGTACGAGGTGGTCTACGCAGACGGGCAGGTCGTCTCGCGTCAGGCAGTGTCGGAGAGCGGCAACACGTCTGTGACTGAGCTTGCCTACTGCGGCACGCTGGTCAGCGATGTGCAGCCCGGCGACACGATACTCTCCGTGGTGCATGAGGGAAACGGGGGCTACCTCAAGATGAGCTCAGGCGACTCTGTGCACTTTACGGATAAAATGACGGTTACCTGTACGGCATACACCGCAGGTGTCGGGCGCGTGGACTCGGTGACAGCCACCGGCACGACGGCGCGTGTGGGTACGGTCGCGGTCGATAAGCGTGTGATCCCGCTGGGGACGAAGATGTTTATTGTCGGCTCAAGCGGCTATACCTACGGTTACGCTGTCGCGGAGGATACCGGCGTACGCGGCGCGACGGTAGATGTGTACCTCGATACGCTGGAGGAATGCCTGAGCTTCGGCAGACAGAAAAATTCCACCGTGTATATCCTTGACTAAAAAAACGAGCCTTCTATTTTCAGAAGGCTCGTTTTTTCGTGATTTAGAACAGCAGCTCATAAGCCATCTTGATAAACAGCAGTCCCAGCACGACGAACATCATGTTGCGGATTTTTTTGCTGCCGCCGCGGATCGCATACCGCGCACCAAGATAGCCGCCGAGGACATTAAAGCAGATCGCGGGCAGTGCCAGCTTCCAAAGAACGCTCCCGTGCAGGATCCACACGACAGCGGAGGCAACATTGGAAGCAAGATTACTTGCCTTGGCGCAGCCACCGGCGGTAATCAGGTCAAGCGAAAGGAAAGCGGTGAAACCGAGAATCATAAACGTGCCCGTACCGGGACCGATGAGACCATCGTAGCAGCCGAACACAAGACCGATCAGCAGCGAAGTGATGATCTCGCGCCTGACAGAGAAGACCGGACGCTCACCATCGGGAATATCCCTGCCAAAGTCCTTTTTCAGCGTCAGAAAGATCGCCACACAGGGCAATGCGACCAGCATGATCGTCTCGAGCGCCTGGTCGGAAATCAGCGCCGCCAACTCCGTACCGATGGATGAGCCGACCAGTGCGCCGACTGCCGCGCAGATGGCTGGACGGAGCATGACCTTGCCGCTGCGAAAATACTTCAAAGTGGCGACCAGTGTGCCGCAGCCGTTGACGGTCTTGTTTGTACCGGCAGCAAGGTGGGCGGGAACACCGGCCATCAGATACGCGGGAAGGGAAATGATACCGCCGCCGCCGGCAACGGCATCAATGAAGCCGGCCATAAAAACAAGCGGCAGAACGATGCAGTATTTCAGAAGAGTAAGTTCCATAAAGCGACCTCTTTTCTATGAACAATGCATTTTACCACGGCAAGAAAACTTTTTCTACTATTTTCAGAAAAATATGGTAAAATAGTTCCAACTCATACGCAAACGAGGAGAAACAACGATGCAGGACAATAAAACTGCGATTGAGGCGCTGCTCAGACGCCACGGTTTTCATTTTTCCAAGTCCATGGGACAGAACTTTCTTATCAATCCCGATATTCCCGCCGCTATCGCGGAAAGCTCATGTGCCGATGAGACGAATGGCGTATTGGAGATCGGCCCCGGGATCGGTGCGCTTTCCTGCCAGCTTTGCCGCCGTGCCGGAAGGGTGGTTGCCGTTGAGCTGGATCGGACGCTGCTGCCGATTCTTGAAGAAACGATGGCAAATTTTGACAATTTTGAGGTGATCAGCGCCGATATCCTCAAAACCGACATTCCGGTCCTTGTTCGTGAGAAGTTTGCGGGACTCACCCCGATCGTCTGCGCCAATCTGCCCTATAACATCACCACGCCCGCTATCACCGCGCTCCTTGAAAGCAAGTGTTTTAAAAGCATTACCGTGCTTGTGCAGAAAGAGGTTGCCGAGCGCCTGTGTGCAAAGCCCGGCACTGCCGCCTACGGTGCGTTTTCCGTGTTTATGCAGTATTACACCGAGCCAACGCTCCTTTTTGAGGTGCCTAAGGAATGCTTTGAGCCGATGCCGAAGGTGACCTCGGCCGTGCTGCGTGCCGTGGTGCGCGAAAAGCCGCCGATCGAAGTGGAGGACGAAGCCTTCTTTTTTAAGACGGTTTACGCCGCCTTTGCCCTGCGCCGCAAGACGCTCGTCAACAGTCTGATGACGGTGTTCGGCACGCAGCTGACGAAGGATCAGCTTGCGCAGATCGTTTCCTACTGCGGACTGGATGTAAGCATACGCGGTGAGCGGCTCGGACTTGCGGAGTTTGCCGATCTTTCCCGTGAAATTAATGCTGCAATTTCCTGAAAGCGATGAAGGAATCCCTTCATTTATAGAAATAAATTATTATTGGAATGGTTGTTATCGAGTGGTTCTTCTGCTAAAATTTTAAGCAGAAAGGAGTACTCAATAGCAACCATTTTCCTGTGCATCGGTTAGCTCCCTGCCGCCTGTTCGGGTGGTACAGCACACCACACAAGAGCCCGCACAAAAAATCTGCTGTTTGTGCGGCTGAAAAATGCTACGAGGAAAGACAACATGGAACTGACGAATAATAAGGCCGTTTTGTCCTGGATCGACGAAATGACCGCCATCACCAAGCCGAACAAGATCGTTTGGATCACGGGTGAGGAAGCACAGCTCGACGCGCTGCGTGAGCAAGCCGTAAACGAGGGAATTCTCATCAAACTGAATCCGGACAAGCTGCCTGGGTGCTATCTCCACCGCACCGATCCTGATGACGTTGCGCGCGTCGAGGATCGTACCTTTATCTGCTGCAAGAGAGAAGAGGACGCAGGCCCCACCAATCACTGGATGGATCCGCAGGAAATGTATCAGAAGATGTATGCCCTGGCAGACGGTGCTTACAAAGGCCGCACCATGTATGTCATTCCGTACTCTATGTCGATCGTTGGCTCACCGTTTGCCAAGTACGGCTTTGAGCTGACCGACTCTATCTATGTTGTTTTGAATATGCATATTATGACCCGTGTCGGCAGAAGCGTGTGTGACGCGCTCGGCGACGACACCGGTTTTATCAAGGGACTGCACTGCCAGTGCAATCTCGATAAAGAAAACAAGTACATTGTCCACTTCCCGGAGGACAATACCATTATTTCTATCAACTCCAATTACGGCGGCAATGTCCTGCAGGGCAAAAAGTGCTTTGCACTGCGCATTGCCTCCAACCTCGGCCGTCAGGAGGACTGGATGGCGGAGCATATGCTGATCCTCGGCATCCAGAATCCGCGCGGCGAGGTAAAATATGTTTCCGCCGCGTTCCCCTCCGCCTGCGGCAAGACCAATCTCGCCATGCTCATCCCGCCTGAGGGACTCCAGCGCTGGGGCTGGCGCGTGTGGTGCGTGGGCGACGATATCGCGTGGCTGCGCGTCGGCAAGGACGGCAGGCTTTGGGCGGTCAATCCGGAGAACGGCTTCTTCGGCGTGGCACCCGGCACGTCCATGAAGTCCAACCCCAATGCGCTCATCTCCACGCACAAGGACACCATTTTCACCAATGTTGCGCTCGACTTAAGCGACAACACCGTCTGGTGGGAAGGACTCAACAAAACGCCGCCTGCCCGTGCGATCGACTGGCGCGGCCGCCCCTGGACGCCGCAAAGCCCTGAAAAGGCGGCGCATCCCAACTCCCGTTTTACGGCTCCTGCGCGTAACTGCCCATGCCTGAGCCCGGAGTTTGACAATCCCGAGGGAGTACCCATCAGCGCCATCATCTTCGGTGGTCGCCGCGCCAAGACGGCTCCGCTGGTTTATCAGTCCTTCGACTGGCAGCACGGTGTATTTATGGGCTCCATCATGGCGTCTGAGACTACCGCTGCCGCAACGGGAACGGTCGGTATCGTGCGCCGCGACCCCATGGCGATGCTGCCGTTCTGCGGTTATCACATGGGCGATTACTGGCAGCACTGGCTCGATATGGGCAAGAAGATCCCCAAGCCGCCGAAGATCTTCAACGTCAACTGGTTCCGTACCGACGAGGAGGGCAACTTTGCCTGGCCCGGCTTTGGTGATAATATGCGCGTGCTGCAGTGGATCATCTCCCGCGCAGACGATGAGATCGGTGCGGCGGAGACTGCACTCGGCTATGAGCCGAACACCCACGATATCGACATGGAGGGACTCGATATGTCCATGTACGATATGCGCCGTCTGCTTTCTGTTGACCGCGAACTCTGGCTCAAGGAGTGCCAGGACGCCCGCGCCTATTACGAAAAGATCGGCAAAGTGCCGCCGGAGCTTTACGAAGAACTGGATGCACTTGAGATGCGTCTCAACCGCGGCTATAAAATGCGTTGATTGAGCTGATTGAATAAAAACTGTGCGGTGTATGCCGCACAGTTTTTTTGCCCGGCGAGTGCATTTGGCGTACAGTATGCGTGTTTCCGTTTACAAGCCGGAAAAAGCGTGATAAAATTCAGAAAGAACCGTATCAATACCGCCGAAAAGCGGCACTCTTAAGAGAAGGATCGTATCAGCGCAGCGGAGGAAGAATGGAACGCGAACAGCTTTCAACGGATCGCATTCGTGCGTATCTCCGACAAGTGAATACCGTCGGCAGTAGACTCGACTGCTTTGCGAGCATTGACTCAACAAATGCCTACTTAAAACGTATTGCCGCAGACGGCGCACCTGACGGCACGGTGGCAGTCGCGGCAGAACAGACGGCAGGCCGCGGACGCCGGGGACGGAGTTTCCAGAGTGCAGCGGGCAAGGGTGTCTACTTGTCTGTGCTGCTTCGTCCGAGGTTCTCGGCTGAGGAGCTTATGCCTCTTACCGGACTTTGCGCGGTGGCGATGTGCGATGCGGTGGAGCGCGTATGCGCGGTGCGTCCGCAGATCAAGTGGACAAATGACCTCATTTTGAACGGAAAAAAGCTCTGCGGTATTCTGACGGAGCTGGGCATGGAGTGTGGTGCGCTTTCCTACGTCATTGTCGGCATCGGCATCAATGTCAGCCAGAGGACGGAGGACTTCGAGGGGGAGGTAGCCGATATCGCCACCTCGCTGGAGCGTGAGCTTGGCACACCGGTGTCGAAAAATGAACTTGCCGCGGCAATGATCGAAGAGCTGGATGCATTGTACCGCTCGCTTCAAAACGGAGAAACAGCACCCTACCTTGCGCGCTACCGCCGCGATTGCGTGACGATCGGGAAAGAGGTTCAGCTTTTGTGGCAGGATGCACAGGAGAAGGTCAGAGCGCTTGATGTTGACGACCAGTTCGGCCTTGTCGTGCGGCGCGAAAACGGAGCGGTGGAGACGATCCGCACGGGCGAGGTGAGCGTGCGCGGTCTGTACGGCTATGTAACTTGAGGGGAAGCAATGATCAAAATTCTTTGGGAGATATTCATTACGTTTGCGAAAGTCGGCGTGATGACCTTTGGCGGCGGTATGGCGATGCTACCGATGCTGCAGCGGGAAATCGTGGAGAACAAAGGCTGGGCGACCGAGGAGGAGATGGCGGACTACTATGCCATCGGACAGTGTACCCCCGGCATCATTGCGGTCAATACGGCAACCTTTGTCGGCAACAAGCAAAAAGGAACGCTCGGCGGTATCGCTGCAACGCTCGGCGTGGTGGCCCCGTCACTCATTATCATTACGCTGCTTGCCGGTATCATTGAGTATTTCTCTGCACTGATGTGGGTGAAAAATGCCTTTGCAGGGATTCGCGTGTGCGTGTGTGTGCTGATTTTCAACTCTGTTTTGAAGCTTGGGAAGAAATCGGTAATTGACAGGTGGACGCTGGGGATCTTTGTGCTCGTCCTTGCACTTTCTCTTGCGCTGGACTGCTCCCCGGTCGTGTTTGTCCTCATTGCGATGCTGTGTGGGCTTGTCGTCAGGGTTCTTTTGGTAAAGGACGGTGAGACGAAGTGACACTCTATCTTCAGCTTTTCTGGGAGTTCTTCAAAACCGGACTCTTCGCCATCGGCGGCGGCATGGCGACGCTGCCGTTTCTGTATGATATTTCCGACAAGACGGGATGGTTTACCCACACGCAGCTTGCCGATATGATCGCAGTGTCAGAGTCTACGCCCGGTCCCATCGGGGTCAACATGGCAACCTATGTCGGCTTTCTTACCGGCGGCATCGGCGGCGCGCTGGTTGCAACACTCGGGCTTATCACACCGAGTGTGATCGTCATTTTAATTGTCGCCGCTTTTTTAAAAGCATTTCGTGACAGCAAGTATGTTGCCGGCGCATTCTACGGCCTGCGCCCGGCATCTACTGCGCTCATTACGGCGGCACTTGTGAGCGTGGCGCGTGTTACTTTTTTTGTCGGCGGTTTTTTGCCGGAAAGCATTACGGTGAACTGGAAAGCAATCGTACTTGCCGCGGTGCTTCTGGTACTCACACGATGGACACCCAAGGTGAAAAACTGGCACCCGATCGTGTTTATCGCCTTTTCTGCACTGGTCGGTGCAGTATTTCGCTTTGCAGGGGCGTAAAAAAACAGATAGGAGCAGGACAGACGCGTTGCCTCGTGCCATAAAACCGCAAAAAAAAGAAGAGGGAGAACATATCGGGTTGGTATGTTCTCCCTTTATCACTGATTTGAATGCAGTTTTACAATGAGCTGATGTTGTACTGCATTGCTGCACCCAGATCCAGCATGCCGCCGGTTACACATTTTTGCTGTAAGCTGTCAAGCGGTCGAGCCGTGCGGAGGATGAGCTGTTTTACCTGCGCGGGTGCGATAGACGGGTAGTGCGAGAAAATCATCGCTGCTGCTGCGGTCACCATCGGGGTCGCCATCGATGTACCGGTCATAAACCGGTAGTTGTTTTCCGGTGCAGTACTCAGAATATAGGTTCCCGGCGCGGCGAGATCTACGGAACTTGCGCCATAGTTCGAGTGAGTGTAAAGCGTTCTGTCACAGTACAGATTCGCCACCGATATGAGATTGTCCAGATCAAAGCTTGCAGGGTAAACGCTCCACTTATCATTGTTCATTCCACTGTTTCCGGCTGCCGCAACAAAGAGCATCTTAGAATGGGAAATGAGTTCGTAAAGCAAGCTTTTGCCGCTCATCCCCGAGAGACTCATGTTGCAGATCGCTGCGCCGTTGGCCTCGGCGTATCGAATTGCGTCAGCAATGTACTGCATCTTGCCGCTGCCGCTTACTCCACCAAACACCTTCAGCACCATGATCTTCACATTCGGACTGTATGCAATGCCGGCAATGCCCGTTCCATTGGCCGCGTTGGCAGCGATGGTGCCTGCGCAGTGCGTTCCGTGCGCATCCTGCTCGCTGTCAATATAGACCTGATTGGTGTCATCAAAAAAATTCCAGCCGTACACATCATCGATGTAGCCGTTGTTATCATCGTCAATTCCGTTGTCCGGAATCTCATCGGCGTTGATCCAAATGGAATCTTTCAAATCTTCGTGATTGATGTCCACACCTGTGTCAATGATTGCTACGATCGTTTCCCGTACGCCGCCATTGTAAAGCTTCCAAGCCTGCTCGACATTAATGTCCGCATCGGCACTTGCGGTAATTGAGGTCGTATTTCCTGCTACGTTTGCTTCCTCCGGAATGGTCCATGTGTACGGTGAATAGGATTTGTCCGTTGACGGCTCATAGATCGAATATTTATTTTGCCGTTCTTTCAGCGCAAAGGTGTTGCCCTCGGTGAGCGCCCACTGCATCTTGTAAAGAGGCTCTTTCGTTTTCAGTGTAATTGAGTTGTCTGCTGTCAAGGTGAACGTCTTGCGCAGCGCCGGGTCAATCATCCGCGTTGCAATTGCACAGGCTTCGCAGCGGATAATAGTATTATTTGGCAAAAATCGTCCGAGTTTGTCGTTCCCGGTTAAAATGCCGGAACGGTACAGCCGGTAAATTTCAGAGGCGTATTCATCCTTATCCCCCACATCCGGAATTTCACCGTTTTTAATGCTGTTTTTTTCAGGGAGCGCATCATCCGGCAGCGCATCGGAAAGAATGGCAGCAAACTGTGCCCGCGTTGCCGCTGCATTTAAATCAGAAAATGCACAGCGGATCCCGTGTGCCGATGCATAGGTAAGGTATGCCTCCTCCAAGCTTGTACCGGGGGATTCAATGCTATCCGCGCCGGTGGTATAGAGCGTGTGCAGTCGGCAGGCAATGATCATACATTGCAAAATCGTGATGTTATCGTTCACGCCGAAGCGGTCGCCGTAACCTTTCACAATGCCGTATTCCGTTCCGGCTTTTATGTTGTCTGAAAACCAGCACTGCGCGTTGACGTCGCTGTACTGCCCCTCACGGTAGACTGTATGCTTTGTGAAGTTCGACAGTGAGCCGCTGTCTGCACTGGCAGGAATTGTTATGCCGGATAAAACAAGGCTAAAGGTTAAAAACAAACTGATTACGTTCTTTTTCATGGGTGCTTGCTCCTTGTAAAGCATATCGCGTCAGTGGACAACATAACGATTGCTTTAATCCGCTGTGGCAATGTGGCTTGCGATGCGCTGCATGATCATATCGAGCGCGACGAGATTGTGTCCGCCCTCAAGGACAATAATATCTGCGTATTTTCTCGACGGCTCGACAAACTGCTCGTGCATGGGTTTGACAGTCGTAAGATACTGCGAAATAACGCTCTCAAGCGTTCTGCCGCGGTCACGCACATCTCGCAGGGCGCGGCGCAGGATACGCACATCAGCATCGGTCTCGACAAAGATCTTGATGTCGAGCAGGTCGCGCAGGCTGGGATCCTGGAGAATGAGAATGCCCTCAACAATGACCACCTTGCTCGGACGCACAAGCTCTGTTTTCTCCGTGCGCTGGTGCTCAGAGTAGGAGTAGACGGGACAGTAAATGGGGTTTCCTGCCTTCAATTCGCGGAGGTGCTGCACCATCAGATCAGTGTCGAATGCGTCGGGATGGTCATAGTTCTGTTTGCAGCGCTCCTCAAAGGGACGATCCTGATGTTTGTAATAACTGTCATGGTGGACGACACTGATGTCATCACCGAAATGCTGCTTTAAATGCGCGGTCAGCGTGGTTTTGCCGGAGCCGGTTCCACCGGCGATTCCAATAAATATAGTGCTCATCGCGTGCCTCCGTTTTGTTATCTTGTGCTTATTATAAAAGCCCTTTGCAGCAAAAGCAAGAGAGGAACGTCGCAAAGGAGAAAATTTCCGCGAAAGAAAGGTTGACGAGGCGAAAAAAAGAACGTATTATGTAAATATACGATACTGGGAGATGTCCCATTTTAAAAGAGGAGACCGGTATGAATCTGGTGAAATGTCCGCGGTGCGGAGAGGAGTACTCTCCCAGCTACCGCACCTGCCCCTTCTGTGAGGAGGAGGAGCATCCGCGCAAGCTCAAGCAGAAGAGCTACGGAGGGCATCGCGTGACGGAAAAGAAGAAAACGCACTCCGGCAAGGGTGCACTGATCACCATTCTGATCCTCGTTCTGGCTCTTTTGACATGGTATCTCTTCGGGGAGCAGTTGCTCGCGCGGTTTGCAAAGAGTGGTGACAGCGAGCCGTCGGTAGTTGATTCTGTGCCGGACGATCCTGTGGTGGACGATCCGTTTTATGATCCGAATGCCGGTGAGATTGATGAGGACAACGTGCCTGATCCGAATGCGGTGGAGCCGCCTGTAATAGACGACCCGGTGGAGGATGATCCGGTGAACGGTCAGCCGGTCAACCCGACGGTGGACCCGTCTCAGCTTGCCATTCGCACCAACGTTTCCGGGACACTGCAAAAAACACCGGAGGGTCAGTTTGATTGCACGGTCAGACTCGGCGAATCCATTCGCTTGATCGTTACCGGAACGGATGCAAGCGTCACCTGGGCAACGGAGAATGCGAGCATTGCAACAATTTCCGCGGACGGCACGATCAAGCCGGTGAGCGGGGGTATGACCACTGTCACGGCAACAGTCGGCGGCACAACGCTTTCATGTATCCTTCGAATCCGATAAACTTAATAAGCGAAAAAAGAGCAGCAAAAGCTGCTCTTTTTTGCGCAAAAAATCATGTGATGTGCGGCTTGAAAGAAATCGCGGTGTATGCTACAATACTAATTTGAATAAGTATCTTTAAAGGGAAAGTATGGTATGACTGTCAAAGAGTTTCAGCAAAAGACGCCGCTGGCGATCTTTCTGTCCTATTTTAAGCCCCATCGGACTTTGTTCGTGCTGGATATGACCTGTGCGCTGGTCGTGTCGCTCATTGACCTTGCCTTTCCGCTGGTAACGCGCAAGGCAATGTACGATCTCCTTCCCGGACAGAAATACCGTGCCTTTTTTCTTGTGATGGCGATCATGCTTGCAGCGTATGTGCTGCGAGCTGTGCTGTACTATGTGATCGCCTATTGGGGACATACGTTCGGCATCCGTGTGGAAGCGGACATCCGCCGCGACCTCTTCATCCACATGCAGGAGCTTGACATCGGCTTTTTTGACGCTAACCGTACCGGTCAGCTGATGAGCCGACTGACAAGCGATCTTTTCGAGCTGACGGAGCTTGCCCACCACGGACCGGAGGATCTGCTCATCTCATGCCTGACGATCTTGGGCGCACTGATCGTGATGTTTACGGTGGAGTGGCGGCTTGCACTGGTGGTTTCCTGTATCCTGCCTATCTTTATCGTCACTGTCATGTCGCGTCGCCGTAAGATGGGCGAGGCATCCCGCGGAGAAAAGAAAAAAGCGGCGAAGATCAACGCCGGTATCGAATCCGCGCTCTCCGGCATCCGCACCTCCCGTGCCTTTTCCAACGAGGCGGCGGAGATCGAAAAGTTTGACGGCGCGAACGAGGAATTCAAGGTGTCCAAGCGTGTATTCCACCGCGAGATGGGAAAATTCAATGCCACGCTGGAGTTTTTCATGACACTGCTCTCCACGGCGGTCATCACGGTGGGGGGATACCTGATCATGCAGGGGAAGATGAACTACATCGACCTCATTACCTTCAGTCTTTACATCACAACATTTGTCAGTCCCATCCGCAAGCTTGCCAATTTTGCTGAGACCTTTGCCAAGGGCTTTGCGGGTCTGGAGCGGTTCGTTGCGCTCATGCGCACGGAACCCAAAATCATTGACGCACCGGATGCTGAGGAGCTTTCTGCAGTGCGCGGCACGATTGATTTCCTTGACGTCAGCTTTTCCTACAGCCAGGACGGAACAGACGAGGTGCTTCACCATGTGAACCTGCATATCGACGCCGGCGAAACGCTTGCCATTGTCGGCCCGTCCGGCGGCGGGAAAAGCACGCTGTGCCAGCTGATTCCGCGTTTTTACGATGTCAGCGAAGGAACGGTCACCATTGATGGTACGGATGTGCGTGGTATTGCGCTTTCCTCCCTGCGCCGAAACGTCGGCATTGTGCAGCAGGATGTGTTCCTGTTCGCCGATACCGTGCGCGAGAATATTCGCTACGGGCGTCCCGACTGCACGGAGGAGGAGATCATGGAAGCGGCGAAGAGAGCCGAGATTTACGATGACATTATGGCGATGCCGCAGGGGTTTGACACCTATGTCGGAGAGCGCGGCATGCTGCTCTCCGGCGGTCAGAAGCAGCGGATTTCGATCGCACGCATTTTCCTTAAAAATCCGCCCATACTCATTTTAGATGAGGCGACCAGCGCACTTGACAGCCTGACGGAAATGCGGATCCAGCATGCCTTTGACGAGCTTGCCAAGGGGCGTACAACACTTGTGATTGCCCACCGACTTTCCACGGTCCGCAATGCCAACCGTATCCTTGTGATCGAAAACGGTGAAATTACGGAGCAGGGCGGGCACAAGGAGCTGCTTGCGAAAAACGGTGCGTATGCGGCACTTTGGAAGACGCAGAACGAAGGAAACAATGGATAAGAAATTTTTGCTTGACCGCGCGGCGAGGAGTGGGGAAGAGCGTATTTTCCTCGCCCATGTGCTTGACCGGTACGAACAGTGCCAAAACCGTAATATCCCCGTGCATACCGGCTTTATGAGCCCTGCCGAGCGGCAGAGTGTGAGTGACCTGCTTCACTCGGCTGCCATACACGAGGGTTACGTGTTTCTCGGCGGCTATGAGCGCGCCGAGCGCAGGATGCTCTGCTTCCTTCCGCAGTGGCAGGACAGTGTTGACGAGGACGAGTACATGGTATTGCTGCGCTGCACCTTTCATGAGGAGGGCGCGCTGACTCACCGCGATTTTCTCGGGAGCCTGATGGGACTGCAGATCACGCGCGAGAAGATCGGCGATATCCTGGTGACGCCGAAGTCGGCAGACCTGATCGTGAGTGACGGCATTGCGGAGTACTTATTGCAAAACTTCGCAAGCGCGGGCCGCGTGAAGCTCACGGTCAAGCGCGTGCCGCTGTGTGAGCTGAATGTGCCGGAGCAAAAGGTCAAAATCGTGCGCGATACGGTCTCAACGCTGCGGCTTGATGCGGTGACGGCTTCCGGCTTTGCCATGAGTCGGGCAAAAGCACAGGAGTTGATCGCCTCGGGCCGTGTGCAGCTCAATTACCGTGAGACGCTCAAATCCGATGCGCCTGTTGCCGAGGGAGACGTTGTTTCCGCACGGGGATTGGGCAAATTCGAGATCGCCGAGATCGGCGGACAGAGCAGAAAAGGAAGAACCGGCGTGATGCTGCGCCGCTATCTGTAAGGAGAAGAAAATGACAAAGGAAAAGATCGCGCGCATCAATGAGCTGGCGCACAAAATGAAAACCGTTGGTCTGAGCGAGACGGAGAAGACGGAGCAGGCACAGCTTCGTAAGGAGTACATCGCTTCCGTGGTGGGAGATCTCAAAAATCAGCTGGACAACACCTATGTGGTGGATGAGAGGGGAAACAAGACGAAGGTTGCAGAGGCAAATCGGAAGGCCGGAATCAAGCAGTGAGCACCGACAAAAATGAGCCGACTTTTTTGCCTGAATTTGCTATGCTCAGGAGGGGCGATCTTGATGGAAAAATTTGATTCGTCAGCGTTTCGCTGCGGCACGGCAAACGATCTTTACCGCTATTTCGGCGCACATCGCGGCGAACGGGACGGCGCAGAGGGATACTATTTGCGTGTCTGGGCGCCGAATGCCGCGGCAGTCTCCGTTGTGGGCGATTTCTGCGCGTGGGACGCTTCCGCCTGCCCGATGGAGAGAACGGACGGCGGCGTGTGGGAGGTTTTTCTCCCGCAGCGGCAGCAGTATGACAACTACAAATTTGCGATCACGGCGCAAAACGGAAAAATGACGTTCAAGACGGATCCCTTTGCATTTCACTGCGAAACGCGGCCTGCTACCGCCGGCAAGCTTTATGAGCTTGACGGATACGAGTGGGGTGACGGCGCATGGTACGAAGAAAAGAAAAAACGCCGTGTGTATGATTCGCCGCTCAATATCTACGAGGTACATCTCGGCTCATGGCGGCGGCGCAGTGACGGCAGCTTTTACGACTACCGCTCTCTTGCCGATGAGCTTTCGGAATATGTGTCTGATCTCGGCTACAACTGCGTGGAGCTGATGCCGGTCACGGAGTATCCGTTGGATGATTCGTGGGGGTACCAGTGCACCGGCTACTTTGCGCCGACCTCGCGTTACGGCACGCCGCATGACTTTATGTATTTTGTGGATTGCCTGCACCGAAAGGGCATTGCCGTCATTCTCGACTGGGTGCCGGCGCATTTTTGCAAGGACGAGCATGGATTGGGCGAATTTGACGGAACCTACCTTTATGAATATGCCGATGCGCAAAAGCGTGAGCACGACGGATGGGGTACCCGTGTATTCGACTATGGCAAAGCAGAGGTGAGGAGCTTTCTTCTTTCCTCTGCGGCGTTCTGGCTGCGGGAATATCACGTAGACGGACTGCGCGTGGACGCGGTGGCATCGATGCTGTATCTCGATTACGGCCGCGGTGATGGAAACTGGACGAGAAATAAAAACGGCGGCAGGGAAAATCTGGAGGCGATTGCTTTTCTGCGCGCGCTCAATGAGACTGCGTTTTCCATTGATCCGCACGCACTGATGGTGGCGGAGGAATCGACCGCGTGGCCGCTGGTAACATACCCGGCGGATGTCGGCGGTCTCGGCTTCAACCTCAAGTGGAACATGGGCTGGATGAACGACATGTGCCACTATCTCAAGCTCGACCCGTGGTTCCGACAGTTCCACCATAAGGACATCACGTTTTCCCTGATGTACGCCTTTTCTGAAAATTTCGTACTGCCCATCTCACACGATGAGGTGGTCTATATGAAAGGTTCACTGCGCGGCAAGATGCCGGGGGACGAGTGGCAGCAGCTTGCCGGTGTGCGCGCCTTCACGGCGTATCTGCTTGCCCACCCGGGCAAAAAACTCACCTTTATGGGCGCGGAACTGGGGCAGTGGCATGAGTGGAATTTTGCCGGCAGCCTTGACTGGTACCTGTTGGAACAGGAGGGCAACCGCGCGATCCATCGCTTTTTCGGTGACATCAACCGTTTTTATCTTGCGGAATCTCCGCTTTGGGCGGTGGATTTCGACTGGAGCGGCTTTGAGTGGCTGGTGTCGGACGACAACAGAAATAATGTTGTTGTGTTCCTCCGCCGCGACAAGAACGGCGAGGAGCTGATCGTGGCGGTCAATTTCTCTCCGAACGGCTTTAACGAGTACCGCTTCGGCGTCCCACCGAAAAAAACGTACTGCGAGGTTTTTTCCACCGATGCACGCGAGTACGGCGGCACCGGCGCGTATCGAAATGAACAACCGGTTCTCGTGCAGGCGGTTGCCTCGCACGGAAAGCCATGCTCCGTCTGCGTGAAGCTGCCGCCGCTCGGCGCAGTTTTCCTCAGAGGGACAGGTGTATGGGAACAACCGGACACGAAACAAAGTGAGGAGGAGACTGAGATATGAAAAAAGTTTGTATCGCAATGCTGCTTGCCGGCGGTCAGGGCAGTCGGCTGTATGTGCTCACGGAAAACATGGCAAAGCCTGCCGTGCCTTTTGGCGGCAAGTTTCGTATCATCGATTTTCCGCTCTCCAACTGCACCAATTCCGGCATCGACACGGTCGGTGTCCTGACGCAGTACCGCCCACTGGAGCTTAACCGCTACATCGGCTCCGGTCAGCCGTGGGATCTCGACCGCGGCGATGGCGGCGTGCATATCTTGCCGCCGTATCAGTCCAATGACGGCGCGAGCTGGTACAAGGGTACGGCAAATGCGATTTACCAGAATATCGGTTTTGTCGATATGTATGATCCCGACTATGTGGTCATTCTTTCGGGCGATCACATTTATAAGATGAATTATGGCTCTATGCTTGCCCATCATAAGCGGACGGGAGCAGACTGTACGATCTCCGTGATGGAGGTGCCTTGGGACGAGGCATCCCGCTTCGGCATCATGAATGTCGATGCAAACGACAGGATCACGGAGTTTGAAGAAAAACCGAAAAATCCGAAGAGCAACCTTGCCTCGATGGGTATTTATGTGTTCACATGGCAGAAGCTGCGCCATTATCTTATAGAGGACGAGGGCGATGCGCAAAGCAGCAACGATTTCGGCAAAAACACTATTCCTGCCATGCTCAGGGGTGGGGAAAAAATGAGTGCCTATCGCTTCAGCGGCTACTGGAAGGACGTCGGTACGCTGGATTCTCTTTGGGACGCGAATATGGATATGCTATCCGTGAGCAGCGGACTTGACCTGCTGGACAAGGATTGGCCGATCTATGGCAGCTCTCCGTCCGCGCCGCCGACCTACCTCGGGAAAGCAGCGCAAGTGAGGCACAGCGTCGTATCAAACGGCTGCACCGTGGAGGGAACAGCGGAGAACTCTGTCCTCTCCGAGTGCTGCACCGTGGAAGAGGGGGCGCACATTGAGTATTCGATCCTTATGCCCGGCGTCACGGTCAAACGCGGCGCAAAGGTGTCCTACGCGATCATCGGAGAAAACGCTGCTGTCGGTGCGGATGCACAGGTTGGCAAAGCGCCGGAGCAGATGACGGACGAAAAATGGGGCATCACCGTGGTCGCTCCGGACTCGTGCGTACCGGAGGGGTACGAACTGAAAGCAAACCGTATGCTCAGCAGCGACGGAGAGGAGAGTGTGAGATGAACGGACTGCATGGTATCATCTTTTCTTACGAGAAACAGCCGGGGCTTCGTGAACTGTGCGCACACCGTATGCCTGCGTCCCTGCCGTTCGGCGGACGCTACCGCGCGGTTGACTTTATGCTCTCGAATATGCACTTTGCCGGCATTACGGATGTCGGTGTGGTGCTGCACGGCAACTATCAAAGTCTCCTTGATCATCTGGGCAACGGAAAAACGTGGGACATGGCGCTCAAAAACGGGGGGCTTAGGCTTCTGCCGCCGTTTGCCGACAACCGCAAGTACCAAAGCGAAGAGTTTCGCGGCAAGATGGAAGCGCTTGCCGGCGTTCGCTCTTATCTTGAGGAGATCCGGCAGGACTATGTGGTTCTCGCGGACGGTGACATCATCATCAATCTGCCGCTTACTGAAGTGCTTCGCTCGCACATGGAATCTGACGCGGACATTACCTGCGTGTGTACGGCGAGTAGTGACTTTGTGGAAAACGCCACCTACTTCATTCTTTCTTCGGATGGGCGCGTGACGGAAACACGCTGCGCGCCGCATACTGCCTCCGGTTTCCGCAGCCTTGAAATTTACCTTTTGCGAAAGGAGCTTCTTTTGCAGCTCGTGGAGGAGTGTGAAGCGCGGGACAAGTACAGTTTCCGCCGCGATGTGCTCAGCACAATGTGCGGCGATCTGAAGATCCGCGGCTTTGTGTGGGACGGCTATGCTGCACAGCTTCGTACACTCAAGGAATACTATGACCGCAGCATGGAGCTGCTGAACCCCGGCATCCGCGCGGAGCTTTTCTGCCCGGCACGTCCCATTCAGGCCAAGGATGCGGATGAGGCGGCGTCCTATATTGCGCCGGAGAGCAAGTGTGTCAATTCGCTCATCGGCGATGGCTGTGTGATCGAGGGCAACGTGTCCGACAGCATTCTCTTCCCCGGCGTCAAAGTGGGGAGAAACTGCGAAGTGCGATCCTGCGTGCTTTTTAAGAACGTCACGCTGGAAGATTCGGTCACGCTCAAAAATGTGATCGCCGATAAAAACGTTCGCGTACTCAGCGGCAGAACACTGATGGGACATGAAAATTATCCGCTTGCCGTGGAAAAGGACAGTGTGATCTGAGAGAAAGGAAGTATGCCGTGAATATTCTGTATGTGACAAGTGAAGCGGTTCCGTTTTGCAAGACCGGCGGCCTTGCAGACGTCTCGGGCAGCCTTCCGGTCGCACTTGCCGGAAACGGCGACCGTGTGAGTGTGATTTTGCCGCTATACAAAAGCGTGAAGGAAAAGTGGCTTTCTGAGCTGCACTTTGAAAAGTACATTTACGTGAATCTTGCGTGGCGCAGGGCCTATTGCGGGCTCTTTTCCATCCGGCGTGAGGGCGTAACATGGTATTTTGTTGACAATGAGCAGTACTTTCTGCGCGATGAGCTTTACGGCCATTATGACGACGGCGAACGCTTCGGCTTTTTCAGCCGTGCGGTGACAGAGCTTTTGAAGGTTTTGCCCGATAAACCCGATGTCATTCACTGCAACGACTGGCAAAGTGCACTCGTACCGGTATATCTGCGTGATGAAGCGGTGCGCGATGACTTTTACAAGGGTATCCGCACGGTGATCACGGTGCATAATATTGAGTACCAGGGACGCTTCGGGCGCGAGGCGCTTGAAGACCTGTTCGGACTCGACCGCGGCTGGTTTGATGGCGGAACGATCGCATTTGACGGCGATGTGAATCTGCTCAAGGCCGCCCTTATGACGGCTGACGCGATCACGGCAGTCAGTCCGACCTATGCCCGTGAGCTGAAATATGCCTACTTTGCCCACGGCCTTGACAGTGTGATGCGTCTGAACGAGGGTAAGCTCCACGGCGTGCTCAACGGCATCGACATGGTGCGCTATGACCCGCGGCAGGATAAAAATCTTGCCTGCCGGTACAGTGAAAGGACCCTTTCGGAAAAAACAAAAAATAAGCTTGCTCTGCAAAAGAAGATGGGACTTGCGGAAGCAGACGATACGCCGATCCTTGCCATGGTGTCGCGTCTGGTGTCCCATAAGGGGCTTGACCTTGTTTGCGAGGTACTTGACCGCTTCATGGAAAAAGACGTGCAGCTTGTGGTGCTTGGTAAGGGTGAGAGCGGCTATGAGGACTTTTTCCGTTCCGCGCAGCAGCGCTATCCGGGGCGCATTTCCGTGTATTTGGGCTACTCGGAGGAGCTTGCCATGCAGATCTATGGCGGCAGCGACCTCTTTTTGATGCCGTCAAAGAGTGAGCCGTGCGGCCTGTCTCAGATGATCGCCATGCGCTACGGCACCGTGCCCATCGTGCGCGAGACCGGCGGCTTAAAGGACACGGTACGCGCCTATGAGACACCCAGCGGCGAGGGAAACGGCTTCAGTTTTGCCGATTACAACGCCGGTGATATGTGCCATGTGATCTGCGAGGCGATCGACCTTTACCATAACAACAAGGACGCATACAAGCTCCTGCAAACACGCGGCATGACCGGTGATTTCAGCTGGACGCGCAGTGCGCAGGCGTATCAGGATATCTACCAATCTATTTGCAGCAAATAAGAGGACAATTATTCTTTATGGAAATCAAAACAACTGAGCAAATGAAACAGGCGCTGCGCAGCAAGCTCCGCACGGAGTTCGGAAGCAGCGTTGAGGAAGCAAGTGATGAGCGGATGCTGTGCGCGTGCGCACTCGTTCTGCGCGATATTCTGGCGCAGCGCGGTGTGGACAGCCGCCGTGCCGTGAGGGAAAAAGAACAGCGTCAGGTACATTATCTGTCGATGGAATTTCTCATGGGCAGAAGTCTTGCGAAAAACGCATACAACCTCGGCGTGAGCGAGGTGCTGACGCAGGCACTTGAGGAGCTGGGCTTCCGCGCCGCCGATATTTTCGAATCAGAGCCGGATGCCGGCCTCGGCAACGGCGGCCTCGGCCGTCTTGCCGCGTGCTATCTGGACTCGATGACAACGCTGGAGATTCCGGCAAACGGCTATTCCATCTGCTACGACTTGGGTATTTTCCGACAGAAGATCGAGCATGGCGAGCAGATCGAGCTGCCCGATACCTGGAAAACGCTTGGCGGCAAGTGGCTCATGCCGAAACCCCAGGAGGCGGAACTGGTCAGCTTTGGCGGAACAGTGCGCCAGTTCTGGGATAGCGGCAGGCTCCATGCCGTGCCTGAGGGGACAACGAGCGTGATGGCGATTCCCTGCGATATGGAGATCGCCGGCTACGGCACCGAGCAGGTCAATACGCTGCGGCTTTGGGACGCGAAGGCGCTTACGCCGCTTGATATGGAGCTGTTCTCCAAGGGACAGTATCTGCGCGCTGTGGAGCAGCAGGCAATGGCGGAGAGTATTGCAAAGATCCTCTACCCTGCGGATGAGACCTGCGAGGGCAAGATGCTGCGCCTCAAGCAGCAGTACTTTTTCGTTTCCGCCACCATGCAGTCGATCGTGCGAAAGCACATCGAGGTCTACGGCACGGTGATGAACTTCCACGAGAAGAATGTCATTCAGATCAACGACACGCATCCCACGCTTGTTATTCCGGAGCTGATGCGCATTCTGATGGACGATGCCGGTCTTGACTGGGACAGCGCATGGCATATTACGAGTAATTCTGTCGCTTATACGAACCATACGGTGCTTGCCGAGGCACTGGAAAAGTGGCCGCAGCAGATCATGGAAGTGCTGCTTCCGCGCGTGTGGGAAATCATCACCGAGATCGCACACCGCTATCAGGCGAAAATCGAAGCGTTCTATCACGATGAGCGGAAAACACGTGAAATGGCGATCATCTGGGACGGAGAGGTGCGCATGGCAAATCTCTGCATCGCCGGCGGCATGGCTGTCAACGGCGTGAGCGCACTGCACTCCGACATTCTGCGAAACGATGTCTTTAAAAATCAGTATGACATGGAGCCGGAGAAGTTCCGTAACGTCACCAACGGCATCGACCACCGCCGTTGGCTTTCCCAGATCAACCCACGGCTTGACCGCTTTGTGACGGAGCTGACCGGCAGCCGCGCATACCTCACAAAGCCGACGGAGCTCCGCACGTTAGAGAACTTCGCAAACGATGCGTCTGCGCTGGATCGGCTCGGTGAGATCAAGCATCTCAATAAGCTTGATTTTGCCGACTATGTCAGAAGAACGCAGGGTGTCACGCTCAACACCGATGCAATTTTCGATGTGCAGGTCAAGCGCCTGCACGAATACAAGCGCCAGCTTTTGAATGCGCTGCACATCATTTACCTCTATGAGCAGCTGCGTGACGACCCCGACCGCATCATGCAGCCGCAGACCTTCCTTTTCGGTGCAAAGGCCGCACCGGGCTACGCGGTGGCGAAGCGCATTATCCGCCTTATCAACTCTCTTGCCGGCGCGATCAACCACGATCCGCTGTGCAAGGATCGGCTGCAGGTGGTGTTTTTGGAGAACTACCGTGTGTCTCTTGCCGAGCATTTGATGCCGGCAAGCGAAGTCAGCCAGCAGATCTCTACCGCCGGCAAGGAGGCCAGCGGTACGGGCAATATGAAATTCATGATGAACGGCGCGCTCACCGTCGGTACGCTTGACGGCGCAAATGTTGAGATGCACGAGGTGCTCGGTGACGACAATATGTTCCTCTTCGGACTGCACGCCGATGAGGTCGTGTGCCTGAAACAAGAGGGATACCAGCCGCGCAGACTCTATGAACGGGACGATACGCTCCGCCGCGTGATCGACCGGCTGCGCTGCGGCTTCGGTGACGGCGTTTCCTATGAAGATCTTGCCGACCGCCTGCTTGCAGGTGATGAGTATATGCTTTTGCAGGATTTTGCCTCCTATTGCCTTGCCGAGCAGCGGATGCGCCTAAGCTATGCCGACCGTTCGGACTGGAACCGAAAATCGCTGATCAACATTGCGCGCAGCGGCATTTTTGCTGCAGACCGCGCGGTCGCGCAGTATGCCGATGACATCTGGCACATCAAACACAAATAAAGAAACAGACAGAGGAAAAGAATATGGAATTCACACAGGGCGTGCGCTTTGATACCTTGGGCTTACAGCCGGAGATGATGCGTGCGCTGCAGAAAAAGAAGATCGAGGAGAGCACGCCCGTGCAGGCGGGCTGCATCCCCCCGATGCGCGAGTGGAAGGATGTAATTGCCAAGGCGCCGACCGGCACCGGAAAAACCTTTGCGTTCGGGATCCCTATTGTGGAGCATATTGAAAGCGGCAGCGAGGAGACGGAAGCGGTCGTCCTTGCGCCGACACGCGAGCTTGCTATGCAAATTACAAGTGAGCTGCGCGATTTGTGCGCGTTTTTGCCGGGGATCCGCATTGCCTGCCTTTACGGCGGCGCGCCGATCGGCAGGCAGATCGAGGCACTGAAAAAGCGCCCGCAGATCGTAGTTGCCACACCGGGCAGACTCTCCGACCATATGAAGCGCCGCACGGTGAAGCTCGATCAGGTCAAAACAGTCGTGATCGACGAGGCGGACCGTATGCTCGACATGGGCTTTATTCACGATGTCACGCGCATTCTCGACAAGCTCAAGTCCCGCCGCAACCTCGGTATGTTCTCCGCCACGATCTCCCGTGAAGTTATGGACATCAGCTGGGTGTATCAGCGTGATCCGGAGGAGATCACCGTGCAGGCAAAAGAGGAGAACAAGCCCGACATCCTTCAATACCGCGTGGAGGTCGATCAAAGCGAGAAGGTTCACACGGTTGCGCAGATCATTCGCTCTGAGGGCTTTGAGCGTGTGATCGCGTTCTGCAATACCAAGGGTATGGTCGAAATGCTGACAAAGCTGCTGCAGTTCGAGGGACTGGACGCGGACTGCATTCACGGAGACATTCCGCAGAAGAAGCGCGAAGCGGTCATGGCGCGCTTCCGCCGCGGCGAGCTGCCTGTGTTCGTTGCCACCGATGTTGCCGCACGCGGCATTGATGTGGACGATGTGGATGCCGTGTTCAACTACGATGTGCCGCAGGAAAATGAATACTACGTCCACCGTATCGGACGCACGGGACGCGCCAAGCGTCACGGTGCAGCCTACACGCTGGTGTCGGATTATCCGGCGAAGATGCGTCTGGATAATATCGCAAAATATACCGGCAATGAGATCAAAAATGCATATCTGGACGATAACGGTCATGTTGTAAAGGAATGACGGAGGATAGACCATGGAAAAGATTTATGACGTTGTGATCCTCGGCGGCGGTCCGGCAGGACTGACCGCGGCACTGTATGCCGGCAGAGCACGCCTTGATACGCTCCTGATTGAAAAGGCGCAGGATGGCGGTCAGATCGCCATGACGGAGGAGATCGAAAACTATCCCGGCCAGCTTGTCGAGGGCGAGAGCGGCAGCGCTCTGGTCGCACGTATGGCAAAGCAGGTCGAAAAGTTCGGCGCCGAACGCTGCGCCGATGTGATCAAAAGCGCAGAGCTTTCCGGCGATGTGAAAAAGCTGGTCGGCGGAAAGGGCGAGTATCTGGCAAGGAGCGTGATCCTCTGCACCGGTGCTCATCCGAAGCCGATCGGCTGCGAAAACGAGGGGAAGTTTATCGGAAACGGCATTTCCTACTGTGCAACCTGTGATGCGGCTTTTTTTGAGGGACTCGAGGTTTTTGTGGTCGGCGGCGGCGACAGTGCGGTGGAAGAGGCAATGTACCTTACCAAATTTGCCCGTAAGGTGACGATCATTCACCGCCGCGATGCCCTGCGCGCGGCGAAGTCGATCCAGGAAAAGGCATTTAAAAACCCGAAGATCGGATTCCTTTGGGACAGCGTTGTGACCAAGGTGGACGGCTCGGAGCTGCTTTCCCATATGACCGTCAGGAATGTCAAAACCGGTGAGCTGACGGAAATCTGTGCAAACGAAAACGACGGCTTGTTCGGCTTGTTCGGCTTTGTAGGGAACGCGCCGAATTCCGAGCTTTTTGACGGTATTCTCAAGCTGGATAACGGCTATATCAGAACGGACGAAAACATGCACACCGAGCTTGACGGCGTGTTTGCCGCCGGCGATATCCGCGTCAAGAGCCTGCGCCAGGTCATTACCGCCGCGGCGGACGGTGCTATTGCCGCCATGCAGGCGGAAAAGTTTGTCAACGCATAAAACACCATACAGCATGACACCAGGCAAATGAGCGGTTCAGCTGGACCGCTCGTTTTTTCGGGAAAATGGTAACAATTTGTAACTTATCGACTGCGTTACTTTACAAACAGGGATTTCTCCGATATAATGAAACAACTTTATGTAGGACTGAGCTGTTGATCGGTGTGCAATGCCGCAAAAGAAACAGGGGGCAGTTTGCCCTTTGAGTAAACGGAGAAGATATGAAAAAAACGAAACGATATATAGGCCTTCTGCTCTCGGCTGTAATGCTTTTTACCGTGCTTACCGGCTGCGGGAGTGAGAAGGAGGAAGAAGAGAAGTTTGTTCTGCGCGTGTGTGTCTGTGATCAGATCGCGTCGCTGGACCCTGCGATGAATACCGACCGTGCGGCGCAAAGCGTATTTTACACCCTCTATGAAAACCTGATGCGCTATGTCGATGACGGTACAGGCTCTGCGGTGCTGACAAACGGTATTGCCAAGGAGTACACGGAGGAGAATAATTACGACGGCACAGTTACGTACCAGTTTTCTCTACGTTCCTCGGCTCGCTGGTCAGATGGCGAGAAGGTCACGGCTGACGACTTTGTATATGCCTGGAGACGACTGGTGGACCCAGCAACGGACTCGCCCAATCACGAGCTTTTGTCGATGGTTCAGGGCTACGATACCGTGCGTGCGAGCGGTGATGCCTCTGCCCTTGCTGTCTCCGCAAAAAGTGACACGACCTTCTGTGTGACACTCTCATACCCCTGTGCCTATTTTCTCGACGGCGTGTGCGCCAGCGTTGCTGCCATGCCGCTGCGGCGGGACGTGGTGGAAAAAGATGCCGAGAACTGGGCAACGACATTTAATGTCGTGACAGACGGTGCTTACCGTGTCGGCACCTGGACGAAGGAGAGCTATTTGCAGACGAAGCGTAATGACAAGTATTACGAAAGCAGGCTGGTAGGGCCTGATGCAGTGCGTTTTCTCTTTGCCGATGATGCGGATGCCGCGTATGCGCTCTATGAAAGCGGCGAAGCGGATTATACCTCCAGAATCCCGCAGCGCGTGCTTTCACAGGATGAGCTGAGCGAAACATGGACGGCAACACCGCTGTTTGCGACCTATTGTGTGCTCTATAATAACCTTACGGATACATTTTCCGATGAACACGCGCGCAAGGCGTTTGACCTTGTCATTGACCGCAGTGCCATTGCCGCCGCCGCGGGTCCGGAATACTCTCCTGCCTGCGGACTCGTGCCCGTTGGCGTTCGTGACAGTGCCGAAGGCCCGGGTGCCGCGGACTACAGAAGTGTCGGCGGCGAGCTGTGTGAGATTGACACAGAGGGATATGAGATCCGCTGCGCCGAAGCCTTGGATGAGATGAAGCTTGCCGGCCATTACAACGGCGCCGGGTTCCCTGTGGTGGAGTATCTCTACAATACCGAAGAAGACGTCGGCGGCATCGTTGCCTCCTGCGTGCAGAGTATGTGGAAGGATGCGCTCGGCGTTACCGTGCGGCTTACCGGACTGAGTGAGGAGGAATACCGGGAGCGGATCACCTCCGGAGAATATGAGCTTGCCGGTCAGTACCTCACCGCACAGCAGAACGATGCAATGAGTTTCCTGGACTGTTTTGCAAGCGGAAGCGCAGACAACGCCATTCGCTACAGCAACCACACATACGATGTGCTGATGGGTGTTGCGAAAAAGTCGGAAAATACGGTTGCCCGTATCGCGTTCCTGCATGACGCGGAGACGATGCTCCTGGAGAGTGCGCCGCTGTCTCCGGTGATCTTTGGCGCATCGGCACATTCGCAGCGCGAAGGATTGCAGGGTATTTACCATGACGGGCTGGGTAACAGCTTCTTTGTGTCTGCCTCCCAAACCAACGGAACATAAAAAAATGCTCACGACATTCGTGAGCATTTTTTTTGCCCATGACAGAGAGAACAATGTTGATTTATACAATGTACACAGATTTTCTTCGAAAATAAAAACTGAAATCGTCAAACGGTACGTTGACTTTAGCGGTGTAAAGCTTTATAGTTTTAAATAGCGAAAGAGAGACGCCGAAAGGCAGAAAGGATTCCGCAGGCAATGAGAAGTATGAACCGTTTCGAACGTTACTTTGCAGCCCGTTACTGTGCAGCATTGGACCGATACCGTCTTTGAAAACAGATAACAGACAGATAGCTGATTTGTGTACTGTTTCGTTTTCAGATGGAACAGTACTTTTGTTTTTAAATGAAAAAAGGAGAATTACCATGAAGAAATTTTTAACTGCTGTTTTAGCTCTTGCACTTTCCGTAAGCCTTGTGGCCTGCGGCGGAACCGATACGACCGCACAGGGCGGTGACACTGCCGGTCAGGTGACCTATACCGTCGGCATTTGCCAGCTTGTCCAGCACGCAGCACTTGACGCTGCCACGCAGGGCTTTATCGATGCGCTCAACGAGGCACTGCCCGGTCATGTGGTGTTTGAGGAAAAGAATGCCTCCGGAGATCCTGCCAACTGCTCCACCATTGTCAACGGCTTTGTTTCCGAGGGCGTGGATCTCATCATGGCGAACGCAACTCCGGCACTGACCGCTGCTGTTTCTGCCACGGCAGACATTCCCATTCTCGGCACCTCTGTCACGGCTTACGGCGTGGCGCTCGATCTTGATGATTTCTCCGGAACCGTCGGCGGCAATGTATCCGGTACGTCCGACCTTGCTGACCTTGAGGCACAGGCGAATATGATCACCGAATGGTTCCCTGAGGCCAAGAACGTGGGACTGCTGTTCTGCTCCGCAGAAGCCAACTCTCGCTACCAGGTCGATGAAGTTGCCAAGCTCCTCGGTGCCAAGGGCATTACCTGCAAGGAATTTGCCTTCACTGACACGAACGATGTTGCATCGCTTGCCCAGTCTGCCGCCGAATTCTCCGATGTTGTCTACATCCCAACGGATAATGTTGCCGCTTCCAACAAGGAAGCGATTGCAAATGTGCTGCTTCCTGCCGGTGTTCCTGCTGTGGCAGGGGAAGAGGGCATCTGCACCGACTGCGGCGTGTGCACGCTTTCCATCAGCTACTACGATCTCGGCCGCACGACTGGCGAGATGGCGGCAAAGATCCTGACCGGCGAAGCCGATATTTCCACGATGGCAGTCGAGTACACCACCGCAACACCGAAGTTCGATGCTGATGTATGCGAAAAACTGGGCATCACTCCGTTGGATGGCTACGTTGCCATTGAAAAGTAATCACACACTCTCTTGAGCGGTGCGGCGGGACGATCTGGGGAAGTCCCGCCGCGCACGGCATAAAAAAGGAGCTGTTTCTATGAATTTTCTGATCCCTCTTTGCAACGCAATGCCCGGCGCGGTGGCGCAGGGTGTTGTTTGGGGCATTATGGCCATCGGCGTTTACATTACTTACCGTATCCTTGACGTGGCAGATCTTACCGTCGACGGATCGCTTGCCACCGGCGGTGCCGTGTGTGTGATGTTGATTCGCTCGGGGCTGAATCCGTGGCTTGCGCTGCTGTGCGCGATGGCGGCCGGTATGCTCGCCGGCTTTGTGACGGGACTTTTTCACACGCGCTGCGGCATTCCTGCGATCCTATCCGGTATTCTGACGCAGCTGGCGCTGTATTCCGTCAATCTGCGGATCATGGAGAGCAAAGCCAATCAGGCGATCGGTGTGGATAAGTACGACCTGCTGGTTTCGCAGCGCTATGTCCGTGCAATGACGCTCGACAATCCGCTGCCGCTGCTGCTTGTGCTGACGGCCGCGGTTATCTGGGTTTTATACTGGTTCTTCGGCACGGAAAAGGGCAGTGCCATTCGCGCCACCGGAGCCAACGCCAATATGGCTCGCGCCCAGGGAATCGATACCAACGCCAATGTTGTGCTGGGACTGATGATCTCCAACGGTCTTGTGGCACTTTCCGGTGCGCTGCTGGCGCAGTATCAGGGCTCTGCCGATGTTAACATGGGGCGCGGCGGCATCGTGATCGGTCTTGCTGCGGTCATTATCGGTGAGGTCGTGTTCGGGAAGCTGTTTGTCAACTTCGGTCTGAAGCTTTTGGCGGTTTCTGCCGGTGCAGTGATTTACTACATCGTGCTGCAGATCGTGCTGCAGCTCGGCCTCAACACGAATGACCTCAAACTTATTACTGCACTGATCGTTGCGCTGGCACTTGCCGTTCCCTACTGGAAGGGCAAGGTATTTCACGCAAAGGCCGCAAAGAAGGGAGCGAAAGAGAATGCTTGAGTTACAACATATTTCCAAGACCTTCAATCCCGGCACGGTCAATGCAAAAACCGCGCTGCGCGATTTGAGCCTCACGCTCCACGAGGGTGACTTTGTTACCGTGATCGGCGGGAACGGCGCAGGAAAGTCCACAATGCTCAATGCGGTTGCGGGTACGTTTATGGTCGATGAGGGCAAGATCCTCATTGACGGAACAGACGTGACGCATCTGCCCGAACACAAGCGTGCGGCGCTGATCGGACGTGTATTTCAGGATCCGATGATGGGTACGGCACCGACGATGCAGATCGAGGAAAACCTCGCACTTGCCGCCCGGCGCGGACAGAGACGCGGACTGAAGTGGGGCGTGACGAATGCCGAGAGAGAAGAGTACCACGAGAAACTGAAAACACTGGGGCTCGGTCTGGAAGATCGCATGACCGCAAAGGTCGGACTTCTCTCCGGCGGTCAGCGTCAGGCGCTGACGCTGCTGATGGCATCGCTCAAACGACCGAAGCTGCTGCTGCTCGATGAGCATACGGCGGCGCTTGACCCGACAACGGCAGCCAAGGTGCTGGAGCTTTCCGACAGGATCGTGGAGGAAAATGGCCTGACTGCTATGATGATCACCCACAATATGACCGATGCGATCCGCCACGGAAATCGTCTGATCATGATGAATGAGGGAAAAATTATTCTCGATATTGCAGGAGAAGAGAAGAAAAAACTCACCAAGAAGGACCTCCTTGAGCGTTTCGCCGCGCTTGCCGGCGTGCAGGAGGAGACGGACGCCGTGTTGTTGTCGTAAGACCGATTGCGGAAAACGGCACGAAATCATAGATAAAGAGGGGAAGTGCGTGTGTATTTCTCCTCTTTTTGTATCGGAAAAGCCGGAAAAGAACAAAAACAGTTGCTTTTTTTCACAAGACGTACTACAATGCGTTTCTTGGGGCGGTGTTTCCGCCACAGCTTTTAGAAAAGGTATTTTATGCTATGTATACGCTTTTGAATCTGGCCTTTGCGCTGCTTGCCGGTCTTTTGATGACGCGACTGTTCTCCCGCTGGCATCTGCCCGATGTGACAGCGTTTCTGGTCGCGGGCGTTCTGATCGGCCCGTTTGTTCTGGGGCGGCTCGGTATTTCCGGCCTCGGCTTCGGCAGTTATGAGGAAGTGGAGCAGCTGGGCATCGTGTCCAATGTTGCCATGGGATTTATCGCATTCTCCATCGGCAACGAATTCCGCCTTTCACAGCTGAAGAAAACCGGACGGCAGGCGCTTGTGATCGGCATTGTTCAGGCACTTGTCACCACTGCCTTTGTCGATGCCGCCCTGATCGCTTTCCACATGCTTCGTCCTGATATTCTTTCCCTACCGGCGGCGATCACACTTGGCGCGATCGCATCCGCGACAGCACCGGCGGCAACGCTGATGGTGGTGCGGCAGTATAAGGCGAAAGGTGAGCTGACCGATCTGCTGCTGCCGATCGTTGCGTTGGATGATGCCGTGGGACTGATTGTATTCGCCGTCTCGTTCGGTATTGCCAAGGCACTGACCTCAGGCGTGGTGAGCCTTGTGTCTATTTTGCTCAACCCGCTCATTGAAATCGTCGGTTCCCTGCTGCTTGGTGCGCTTGCAGGATTTGTGCTTACGAAGCTGGAAGCAAAATTCCACTCCAATACAAACCGTATGTCATTGACGATCGCCTTTGTTTTTCTGACGGTCGCGCTGTCCCTGCTGAAGGCTGAGATCGGGGAGGTCGAGCTTGGCTTCTCTTCCCTGCTCGTTTGTATGATGCTCGGTACCCTGTTTTGCAACATCTGTCCGCTGTCCGATGATCTGATGGATCGCGCCGATGTGTGGTCACAGCCGCTGCTTGCCGCGTTCTTTGTCATCAGCGGCGCGGAGCTGCGCCTGGAGGTTTTTGCACAGGGCGTGTTGGTACTTGTCGGTGTCGTTTACATCATCTTCCGCTCTGCCGGTAAATACCTCGGCGCACTTTTCTCCGCCAAGGCAATGGGATGCAGCGAAAGGGTCGTCAAGTATCTCGGCATCACACTTTTGCCGCAGGCAGGTGTGGCGCTTGGCATGTGTGTTACCGCGCAGTCGATTGGAGCGGACGGTCAACTGATCCGTAATATTATTCTGTTCTCCGTGCTTATCTATGAGCTTGTCGGACCGCTGATGACCAAGGAAGCGCTGAAATCTGCCGGCGAGATCACCGAAAAGCCCAAGGAAGTGCTCGAACGCCGCGAAAAGAAGCTCGAGGCCGCCGAACCGAAGGTGTTTCTGGAGAACTACCTTGCCCAGAAGAAGAGTCGCGGCGATGTCCGATTCAGATTCAAAAAATAAGTGGAAAAAGAGCGCACCGGAATCATTTATCGGTGTGCTCTTTGCTTGTAATGGTGAAACTTTTTGTAAAATCTTTCGTCAGACCAGATACAGACCGCTTGCATCGCGGAAAAAATTTCTGTAAAATAGAGCTGAAAAGAAACTGTGGGAGGTTACGATATGGAAGGCCGCCGTGTACAAAGAAACGCACCCAAGCGCAATCCGCTGTATCTCATTTTTATCGCTCTTTGCACCGCCGTGCTGCTGCTTTTGATCGTTGTTGCCGTGCTGAGTTTCCAGCTTGCAAAGACGCATAAGGAGCTGTCACAGGTGCAAAGCAGACTGGAACAGTATGAGCCTGATGCGTCTTTGCCCGACAGTGAGCAGGGCGCGGAAGAGATGGGCAGCGGCCGTATTCCGGGCGATGATGTTGAAGCGACAGAACCGGTATTCACTCCTGAACCGGACACAAATGTAAACTCCGGTACGAATACAGATGCCGGAAACAGAACAGAGGTGAAGGTGGGCTGGCTGGATCTGACCGGACACAAAGAAGTTCAAACTGCACCGAAGACCGTTTTCGACAAGTATTATGTCTACTACACAGCACAGAACGTTAATCTGCGCGGCGGTCCGGGTACGAACTATGAACGCATCCGGATGCTTGAGCGCGGCGTTGAGGTTCAGGGAGCCGCCAAGGACGCGGGTTGGACATTCATCAGTGTAGACGGAAAGTTTGGCTGGGTCAGTTCAGAATATCTCTCCACAACCATGCCGGAGCCGGAGACACCACAGGAAACGGGGACACCGGAAAACGAAACTCCCTCCGCTCAACCGGAGATTCCTGCAGATAGTTTCGAGACCGCGCCCTCTGCGCCGACAGGGGAGGAACAGCAGACTCCCGGTTGGCTGATCGAGTAAGAAGGACCGATGGAAGCAAAGGGACTGTAAAAATCTTCGTCCGGAAACGAGATTTTTGCAGTCCCTTATTATCGAAGTGAATGATGATGAGTGCGCAAATTCAGTGGATTTTGCAGCTTTCACAGTTCATGGAGCAGGTGTGTCCGTGTCCGCAGGCGTTGCAGGTGTTGTTTTCATCAAACACGATCGCGCCGCCTAAAAACTGCAGTGCCGCATCATCCGGCGCAGCAGAAGCAGCAGGGAAGGATATGATACCCGCCGAGGCGACGGCCTTACGCTCCGACTCTGAAATGCTGCCGCAGACGAGCGCGTCAATGCCGTAGCGCTCCAAAAGAGCGAGTGCGGCATCAATGCCGCTGCTTTCTGCGTCGACGAGAAATTGCCGCACGATTTTGCCGTGATCGTCCTCATAAAAGTGAAAAGCACTGCATGTACCGAGTGAGGAACTGACGGAATCCCGGTCAATGGGAATTGCAATACGCATCGTATGACCTCCTATGCCTTTTTGCTTGCGGTATGACCTATTTTACCATAACACCTACAAAATGAAAAGTCCTGATACGTTTTCTGCCACGGCATGACCGGACGAAATGCGAACGGCAGTATATTCTGAAGGGACGTTTTTTTATTTTTACGGAAAATGGAAAAAAACTTGTTTTCTTGCGCGCTATATTGTATAATTACAAAATATATTGCATACTGCAAGAAGTGGGATACCCTTATTTTGTTTAAAAACCAAAGAACGAGGTATTGAGATATGAACATGATTCAAAGCGCAAAAGATCAGGTCGCCCAACTGACACAGAAAGCATACGCAGCCGCCGTGCAGGAAAACCTTCTGCCCGAAGGCGTGACGACCGTCCCCGCCGTCGAGATCCCCAAGGATACCTCGAACGGCGACTACACCACCACCTTCTGCCTGGCAGCTTCCAAGGCGATGCACAAGAATCCCCGCGAGGTGGCGAACATTCTGACTTCCCACATGCAGCTTGACGGCACCTACTTTACCTCTGTTGAGATCGCAGGCCCCGGCTTCCTGAACTTCCGCCTCGGTGAGAAGTGGTATGCCGATGTGGTTGCCGCTGTTGAGAACGAGGGCAAGGATTTCGGCCGCGGCGAGGGTCTCAAGGGCAAGAAGTATATGGTCGAATTTGTCTCCGCCAACCCGACCGGTCCCATGCACATGGGCAACGCGCGCGGCGGCGTTCTGGGCGATACGCTTGCAGAGGTGCTCGACTGGTCCGGTGCAGACGTCTGGCGCGAGTTCTATGTCAACGACTTCGGCAATCAGATCGACAAGTTCGCCAAGAGCATTGAGGCGCGCTATATTCAGCTCATCAAGGGCGAGGATGCCGTTGAATTCCCTGAGGACGGATACCACGGTGACGATATCCGCGAGCTGGCGGAAGCTTACCGCGCTGCAAACGGTGACGGCCTTCTTGATGTGGATGAGCAGACCCGCCGCGACACGCTGGCGAACTTCGGCCTTGAGAGTAATATCCCCAAGATGAAGTCCGACCTCAAGCGCTACGGCATTGAGTTTGACGAGTGGTTCTTCGAGTCCTACCTGCACAACAGCGGACTTGTTGCCAAGGCGATGGATGAGCTGACCAAACTCGGCTGGACCTACGAAAAGGAAGGCGCCCTGTGGCTGCGCACCGCTGACATCACGCGCGAGCAGCTCAAGAAATCCGGCAAGAAGGACGAGGAAATCGACAAGCTCGATCTCAAGGATGACGTGCTGCGCCGCGCCAACGGTTTTTACACTTATTTTGCCGGCGACATTGCTTATCATTACAACAAGTTCTCCATTCGCGGCTTCGATAAGGTCATCAATATCTGGGGCGCCGACCATCACGGTCATGTTGCCCGTCTCAAGGGTGCCATGGACGCGCTCGGTCTCAACGGTACGGAGCGTCTTGACATCGTGCTGATGCAGCTTGTTAAGCTCGTGCGCGATGGCGAAGTCGTGCGTATGTCCAAGCGTACCGGCAAGACGATCTCCCTTTCTGATCTGCTTGACGAGATTCCGGTCGATGCCTGCCGTTACTTCTTCAACGCCAAGCCGGAGACCCAGATGGAGTTCGACCTCGGCCTTGCCGTCCGTGAGGACAGTGAGAACCCCGTCTACTATATCCAGTACGCCCACGCCCGTATCTGCAGCCTGCTCAAGGCGCTTGCAGAGGAAGGCTACACGGCACCCGAGGCAGCGAAGATCAACATCGCGCTTGCCCAGAGTGAGCAGGAGCAGGCACTGATCAAGGAGCTCTCTGCCTTCAGCGAGGAAATCCGCATGGCGGCTCGTGATTATGACCCGAGCTATATCAACCGCTATCTCGTGCGTCTCGCTGCTGCGTTCCACCGCTTCTACAATGCCTGCCGCATTAAGGGCGAAGCCGATGACGTCATCGCTGTTCGTCTCAAGCTTGCTGAGGCGACCAAGCAGGTGCTTGCCAACGGCCTTGGTATCCTCGGTCTCAATGCACCGGAAAAGATGTAAATAAATCAAAAAAGAAGCCGAGTTTTCGGCTTCTTTTTTTACCTGACGGCGCAGGCGATTTGCTTGCGCCGTTGTGTTATTTCGCGTCCGGTTTCGTTTCCTGCCGCGCACGCACCAGCTCAATGGCCTCTTTACCGGTCATGTGCTCAATATCAATGCGGATGATGCCCATTGCGTTCCACGTGTGCTCGATCTCCGCATCGCGGCGTTCTGCCGGCTCTTCGGGTGAGTATTTGTCGGCAAGAGCCTGTGCAGCAAAACGTTTTTCTGCCTCATCTTCGACGAGATGTGCCCGACCAAAGGCAATCACACTGCGAAAATAGGTGGTAAACTCCTCGGGAACATTCCTGTTTTCGTCGATGATGCAGAAGGAGACCTTCGGGTTGCGTGCAATGGCATCGATCTTGTGGCCGGAGGTCGCCCCGTGAATGTAGATAATCCCATTCTCATAATAGTAATTGACGGGCACGGCGTAAGGATAATCGTCGTCACCTGAGAGCGCAAGAACACCCACAGTACCGTGTGTGAGAATGTCGGCAGAAAGCTTGTCGTCAAGAAGCTGACGGAATCTTCGCATTTTTCTGAACATGGCAAAAATGATCCTTTTCTTTTAAAATGATGCGACATAGAGGGTGTGCGCAGCGCATAGGGTTCATTGAGCGCGATTTTTGCTGGTTTTCTTCATGGTAACAGAAGAATCAAATATCCGCAAGAGGGAAGTTTACGGAAATATCCTTTTGCCTGCCGGAGGGGGACAGTCTGCGGACAAAATGGACAGGACAAGGGATGCAGTCCCGGTTCGGAATTCCGGAAGGAGGTGCAGCTTTTGCTTCAATGAAGTGTCTTTGTAAAAAAACGCGATTGGACTGTGTAACTTGCACAAAAAATGACGCGAATTTTCAGCTTTGTTGTTGCTGGCATACAAATTGAGACCGTGACTGGTACTTGCTATGCCCTGTGAATCGTGTAAAGTAAATGTATATTCAGCGATTTATCCAAAGAGAAACGACAAAAAGAGACCTTTTTGGACATCGCAAACAATTTTAGGAGGAGAGAAAATGGAAAACAAAGGCAAACTCAAAGCAACATTTATCATTACTTCCGTTATCGGCGTTCTTCTGTTCATGGTCCCCGTCAAGTATGACGGCGCAATCACCATTTTGGTTAAGATCCTGGCAGACATTATCGGTGGCGTTGTCGGCGACTTCCTGCCGCTGCTGGCCTGCATCGTGTTCACGATTTCTTCGATTGGCGCGATCGTTGCCCTCGGCAAGCCCAAATTCATTACTGAGAGCCGTGCGCTCAGCGCAGCGTTCTCCTGCTCCATCGTTTGGGTCATCATCCGCGTTATCGGCACTGTCTTCGCATGGATGACCTTCCTTGGTATGGAAGGCGCTGGCTTCGTGGACATGGTCACCAACGGCGATGCCGGTGGTCTGATTCTCTACGATCTGCTGTCCACCCTGTTCATCATCACCTGCATTGCGTCCTTCCTGCTCCCGCTGCTGACCGACTTCGGTCTGCTCGAGTTCGTTGGCGCCCTTCTGACCAAGTTCATGCGCCCGGTATTCCAGGTACCCGGCCGTGCAGCCGTTGACTGCATTACCTCCTGGATCGGCGACGGTACGCTCGGCGTCCTGCTGACCTGCAACCAGTTTGAAGACGGTTACTACAGCGCGAAGGAAGCCGCAACCATTGCGACCTGCTTCTCCGCCGTCTCCATCACCTTCTGCCTCACCGTTCTCGACGAGGTCGGTCTGACCCAAATGTTCCCCGTTTTCTATCTTGTTGTCTGCCTCGTCGGTATCATCTGCGCGATCATCAACCCGCGTATTCCGCCCCTGTCCCGCTATAAGAACGAGTACCTCGTCGAAGGCAAGGCTATGCCCGACACCCGTCCCGAAGGCTACAAGAGCTCCGTTGACTACGGCATGGATCTCGCCATCAAGCGCGTTGCCGAGCACAAGGGCTTCGGTCAGTACATGCGCAACGGTGCCAAGAACTTCATGAGCATGTGGTTCGCCACCCTGCCGACCGTTATGGCCATCGGCACCATCGCCCTGATCCTCGCCAACGAGACCCCGATCTTCGACTGGTGCGGCATCCCCTTCCGCCCGCTGTTCCAGCTCCTGCAGGTTCCCGAAGCGGAAGCTGCTGCTTCCACGATGATCGTCGGCTTCACCGATATGTTTACCCCCGCCATCCTCATCGCCGATTGCGAAAATGCTATGACCCGCTTTATCGTTGCTACCATCTCCATCACTCAGGTTCTGTACCTCTCCGAGATGGGCGGCCTGATCCTCGGCTCCAAGCTCCCCGTCAACTTCGGCCAAATGTTCCTCATCTTCCTGGAGCGCACCATCCTGTCCATCCTTATTGTCTGCCCGATCGCACACCTGCTGTTCTAAGATTCACAAGCAAATAAACTTCCGGCAGGTTATTATTCTTATTAAAAAAAGCGCGAGAGCCGGGATTGTCAGTATCGTTTTCCGGCTCCCGTGCTTTTATCATTTGCATTTTTTCTCGGCAAAAAGTGAGGTAGAAAACCAATGAATTTTTCAGATTCAGATGCTATTTTGGAAAAGAGCGGATATATTCTGCTTGACCGCGGCGCCTTAATCGAAAACTACAACAAGCTTCAGCAGCATGTCGGGGAAAATGTCACCTTGATTCCCGTGGTCAAAGGAAACTGTTACGGCTACGGCGCAGAGCAGATAACGGATATTCTGATTAACGACTGCAAGGTAAAGGTCATTGGTGTGGGTGCACTTTGCGAGGGAGTTGCCATGCGCAGCCGCGGCATTATGTGCGATCTGATGCTGCTCGGCGGCATTGCTCCGCAGCAGTATCCCATTGCCCTGAAGAAGGATATCATCATATCCGTATTTAAGCCTGAGTGCGCTCTTGCACTGGAGGAGCTTTGCGAAAGGGAAAACAAGACCGCTCGCATTCAGATCAAGATCGAGAGCGGCATGAACCGTCTCGGCGTTCGACCGGGCACGGATCTTGACGAATTGCTGCAAACACTTGCCAAATGCCCGCACATCACAGTGTGCGGTGTGTATACGCATTTTGCCATGGCGACGGAGTGCGTTTTTGACCCGCTTTCCCTCAAGCAGCACAAAATTTTTGAGGCTGCCTTGGAGCAGATTTCCGCGGCAGGCATTCACGCGCAGTATATCCACTGCTGCAACAGCGCCGCGACCACATGGTTCAAGGATGCCTTCCACAACAGTGTGCGTGTGGGCGGTATTCTTTACGGGCATCGCGTGATGGAAGACGGCATCGAGCCGGTCGATATTCATGAGATCATCACCATGCGTGCCTATATTACCAACCTCCATACGCTGCCGGCAGGGGAGAGCATCGGATATCCCCAGAAATTCCGCAGCGATAAGGATCTTGAGGTTGCGACGCTTTCCGTGGGTTTTGCCGACGGCATCCCCGTTGACTATGCCAGAGGGCAAGGCCAGCTTATTGTCAACGGCAGGTGCACACGCTTCTTAGAGCTGTGTATGGATCAATCAATCGTTGATGTTACCGGAATTCCCTGCAAGATCGGCGATGAAGTAACGCTGATCGGTGCAGACGGCGATGAATGTATCACCGTCCAGAGCATTGAAAAGAGAACCGGGCGTACGTTCGATGCTTTGCTGACTTTTATCAGCGGAAGAATTGCGCGTATTTGTCGATAGACCTGCATTTCCATCTCAGAATGCCGTATGCCAATTCGGCGCATGATCATAGGAAAGCTGACAAAATTTTGTAAATTACAAAACTTTTATGCTATAATGACAATGAGAATGCACTTGATGCCGCTCGTGCGAGGCTGATACATGTTTTTTCGGTATCACTTAGAAGCACGGGCAAACAGGCATGGGGCCGAAAGGAAAGCGCATGAACATCAAGATTGACAAACAGGATAAGATCCCGGTCTATTTACAGATTGTGGATCAGATCAAAACGCAGATCCTTCACGGCGTGCTTCCGGGGGGAAGTACGCTGCCGTCGGAACGTGCACTTGCGCAGCTGCTCGGCATTCACAGAAATACAGTGGTCAAGGCATACAGCGAACTGAAGTCGGACGATTGGATTGAGGCGCGGCAGGGCGTTGGCTATGCTGTATCGGGATCTCAAAATGAGGGCTTGAATGCGGGTGCTTCTGAAAGAGCGGCGGAAGGGGGAGACGCGGAGGCCAAGAGGAGCAAGCGCGTCAACTGGGTCGGAGAGATCAAGAGGGAATATCTTGACATGGAGAAGACCTTTGATGACCTGTTTCAGCGCTTTACGGACGAATCTCGCTATTCGCTTGGCAGTGGGATTGCCTCCTACGAAGTGTTCAACACGGAGAGGGTGGCAAATGATATTGCGTATCTGCTGACGGAAGGCGGAAAAAGTCAGTATTTCTACAGTCCCTATAAGGGCGACCGCTTTTTAAGGCAAAAGCTGGTGTCCTTTCTGAGCACAAAGGGAATCAAGGCTTCTGCCGGTGAGATCCAGATCCTGTCGGAAACGAATCAGGCACTTGACTTCATTGCAACGCTGCTTGTCCGCAAGGGCGATGTGGTGCTGATGGAGGAGCCGATCTCGCCGGATACCTACCGCGCAATGGAGCTTGCCGGCAGCAAGGTTTATACAGTGCCCGTTGATGAGGATGGTATGCGATGTGATATTCTGGAGCACCTGGTGATCCAGAAAAAGCCACGCCTGATTTTTGTCAATTCCAGCTTCCACGATCCCACCGGAAACATCTTGTCTCTGGAAAGACGGCGCAAAATCATAGAGATATCCAACAATTACCGCGTTCCTATTGTGGAGGATGACGCAGCTTCCGAACTCGTCTATGAGGGGGAAAAGCTGCCGCCGATCAAGACGTTGGATACCTCCGGAAATGTCATTTACATCTATTCATTTTCCCTCAGCTTCCTGCCGGGACTGACGCTCGCACTTGTTGTGGCAAATAAGGAGCTGATCGGCAGTCTGAGCTATCTGGTTTCCGTGCGTCTGATGTCTACGGACTGGATGACACAGAAGCTGCTCGGTTTGTATCTGGATAACGGCACATACTATCAGGAGCTGGAGGAATTCCGCAGGAGCTATAAGGAAAAACAACAGATCGTCTGCGAGATGCTGGATGAGATGAAGCCGCTTGGTGTCGAATACCGCCGTCCGCGCGGCGGAATCTACATCTGGTGTAAGCTTCCGGACGGTGTGGACAGCAAATCATTTATCAACCGAGCCTATAATATGGGCGTGTCACTTTTGCCCGGCTATGTGTTTTATCCACACAAAAACGGCGGACGGAACCATATTCGCATCAACTATTCCTATGAATCAAAGGACAGGCTGCGTGCCGGTATGGAGATCATGCGGCGTGCTTTGGAGAAAGAAATGCTGGAATGCGAAAAATAGAGGACTCTGGCACTTACTTTTTTTTCATCAAGCACGTACAATATTTTTAGTCAATTGTTTGCATTGCAGTAAAGATGCGACAAGAAAATTTGTTGACGTTAACAAGAAATTTTAATAAAAGGAGATCACAACTATGGCAGTCAATCTCAAAGGCAGACATTTTTTAACCCTCATGGACTTCACTCCCGAAGAAATCCGCTACATGCTCGACCTCGCTCATGACCTCAAGGCCAAGAAGCGCGCCGGCATTCACAATGAGGTTCTCAAGGGTAAGAACGTTGTCCTTCTTTTCGAGAAGACCTCTACCCGCACCCGCTGCGCATTCGAGACCGCCTGCCTCGATGAAGGTGCACACGTTACCTTCCTGGATTCCAAGTCTTCCCAGATGGGCAAGAAGGAGTCCCTCGAAGATACCGCCAAGGTCCTCGGCCGCTTCTATGACGGCATTGAGTACCGCGGCTACAAGCAGAGCGTGGTCGAAGATCTCGCCAAGTTTGCAGGCGTTCCCGTTTGGAACGGCCTGACTGACGTTGATCATCCCACCCAGATCCTTGCTGACCTCCTCACCATCGAAGAGCACGTTGCAAAGCCCCTGAACAAGGTCAAGGTCGTGTTCTGCGGCGATATCCGCAACAACATGGCATACGCCTGGATGTACGGCTGCGCCAAGATGGGCATGCACTTTGTGGCTTATGGCCCGAAGGAGCTTGCCGATCAGGTCGATGCTGACGTTTTGGCTCGCGCCAACGCCGTTGCTGCCGAGACCGGCGCCGTGATCGAAGTCCGCTCCGACGAGGCCTGCCTCAAGGGTGCTGACGTCCTTTATACCGATATTTGGGCTTCCATGGGCGAAGAGGCTCAGATCCCCGAGCGTGTCCGCATGCTCACTCCGTACAAGGTCACCAAGGAAATGGTCGAAAAGACCGAGAACGACGATGTCATCTTCATGCACTGCCTGCCTTCCTTCCATGACTTTGAAACGACCATGGCCAAGGAGCAGATGGAGCTTGGCTACGATATCCGCGAAGTGACCGACGATGTGTTCCGTTCCAAGCACTCTGTTGTATTCGACGAGGCTGAGAATCGCATGCACACCATCAAGGCTGTCATCGTTGCTACCATCGCCTAACGATTTTAATACACGGCGGGCTGTCTGAAGAAGACGGCCCGCTGGGAAAGAGGTACTTATGTATCCTGGTATTCATAACTTTTCGGAAATTGGCAAGCTGAACAAGGTTTTGCTGCACCGTCCGGGTGAAGAACTCGAAGCCCTGACTCCGGGTACTTTGGAAAGACTTCTGTTTGATGATATCCCTTACCTGAAGGTTGCACAGGAAGAACACGATGCATTTGCAAAGGTCCTCAGAGACAACGGTGTTGAGGTCATCTACTATGTGGATGAGGTTGCAAGGGCGATTGCAGATCCGGCACTCCAGATCCAGCTTGTCAACGATTTCCTCAATATCAGCAAGATCCACTCCAAGGGTCTCAGAGCAGCGCTGACCAGCTATCTGCTGGCCATGCCGCCGAAGGAAATGATCGCAAAGCTCATTGCCGGTATCAAGAGATCCGAGGTTGCCACAGACAAGCCCAGCTCTTTGATGGACCTTGTGGAAGATGACTATCCGTTCGTCTCCGACCCGATGCCCAACCTTTACTTCACGCGTGACCCCGGCGCCTGTGTCGGTGAAGGCATCAACATTCACCGTATGCACACCCCCGCGCGAAAGAGAGAGTCCCTGCTGCTCAAGTATATGTTCCTTTACAACAAGAGCTTTGCCGCACCCGGCAATAAGATGTGGTATGACTTGAGCGACAGCTATTCTATTGAGGGCGGCGACGTGCTGGTGCTTTCCAAGGACATCGTTGCCATCGGTCTTTCCGAAAGAACGACTGTTTCCGGTGCCGAAACGTTTGCACGCAATCTGCTGCAAAACTCCGGCTTCAAGAAAGTCCTTGCATTCGATATTCCCGAGACGCGCGCGTTCATGCACCTCGACACGGTGTTTACCATGGTGGACTATGATAAGTTTACCATCCATCCCGAGATCGAGGGCCCGCTGGGCGTGTATGAAATGACGCTCGACAAGAACGGCGAGCTGCAGTTCAACGCGATCAAGGAAGAGCTTAAGGATATTCTGGCGCTTGAGCTCAAGCTCCCCGCCGTTGACCTCATTCGCTGCGGCGGCGGCGACCTGATGGCAGCACAGAGAGAGCAGTGGAACGATGGCTCCAATACGCTGTGCATCCGTCCGGGTACCGTCGTGACCTATGAGAGAAACTACGTTACGAATGCCCTGCTGGAAAAGCATGGACTGAATGTTATCACGGTTCCCTCGGCAGAGCTTTCCCGTGGCCGCGGCGGCCCACGCTGCATGTCCTGCCCGGTCAACAGAGACGATCTGTAAGGTTGAGAAACAAAACGACCCGACTGCCGGTAGCTCCTTCGGGAGCTGTCGGCGTCGGAATCGTGATTTGGAAGATTATACAGATAACCGTGGGCAATTGAAAATATAATGAGTTAAGTTTCAAATAATAACCAAAAAATTTCGAAATCTTCTTGACAGTTCTTTTCTCGCATGCTATGATTTGTTGCGTGGCGAATGAGACCCTGACAATGGGGCCGGAGATGCTGATACGCGCCGTTAGCTCAGCTGGATAGAGCGTCTGGCTACGGACCAGAAGGCCGGGGGTTCGAATCCCTCACGGCGTACCAAGGAGATACTCGAAAGAGTATCTCCTTTCTTTTTTGTAATATGCAGATCAGGAAATGGCAAAGGCGATTGTTTACCGAATAGAACGATATGACAGAATAGGAGTTCGGGAAATGGAAAACAAACGACAGAAAGCAATTCTTGAAATCATCAACACATATGTAATCGAAACTCAGGATGAGCTGATTGAAAAGCTTGCGGAGTACGGTGTAGTCTGCGCACAGGCTACCATTTCGCGCGATATTAAAAGACTGCACCTTGTGAAGGAACCGAGCAGCGGCGGATACCGTTATGTGGTGTCAGCCAAGCATGGCAGCTTTGATGTCGCGGAACGGCTGCAAAAGGTGCTGCGGGAATACGGCACCGGAGTTGATTGCTCGAGCAATCTGGTCGTTTTCAAAACAATGCCCGGCCTCGGCATGGCGGCAGGTGCGGCGTTCGACAGTATGAATGTTGAGCAGATGCTCGGCTGTGTCTCCGGTGATGATACGGTGGTAATCGTTATGAGAGACGATGACTCCGCACAAACTTTCTGCGAAGAACTTTCCGAGATTTGCGGCGGAAAGAGAGAATAAAAAGCTGCAGTCATCTTCTCTTTTTGCGTATTCACTATAAAACTATAAAACAAGAGGTAAAAAGTCATGTCCAAGAGAATTGTCATCGCGCTCGGCGGCAACGCGC
>JAUMWI010000031.1:0-16933 GCA_030529725.1 Eubacteriales bacterium
TACACCCGGATAATGCTGCTCACGACAGCTTTAATAAAATAACACATCTCGTAAGAGAATGCAATACTTATTTTATATTTTTTTGAAAAATTTTGCTAATTTCCGACTATGCCCAACGGGTGCTGCGGTTACCAGTTTACCTCGGTATCGGGACGCACATAGAAATGCCCTGACTCAGGGGTAACACCCATAACACGAAACAGTTCCTCTACGGTGACAAACTGGTACCCCTGCGCTGAGAGAGCGTCTATGACGCGCAGCGCCGCGTCGACACTCTCGGCATAGGAATCGTGCAGGAGAACAATGTCACCGGTCTGCGCGTTTTGAATGATGTCCTGCGTGACAATATCGGCGTTGCGCACACTCCAGTCCTGCGTGTCGAGAGACCAGTAAATGAGCGGCTGGCCGACACTTTGCTTTACGGCGTTACTGACAAACCCCCAGGGGGGACGGATCCAATAATCGTTCGGCCCGATCACCTGCTGTAAAAGTGAGTCTGTCTTTGCGATTTCCTGTAAACCGCGCTGACTGTTTTGATCCAGACGAATGTGAGAATAGGTGTGATTGCCGATTTGATGACCTTCCTCACGCATCCGTATGACAAGGTCTTTCCTGTCCTCGATTTGTTCCCCAATCAGAAAAAAGGTTGCGTGGGCACCGCGTTCCTGAAGACCGTCGAGCAGGGCTTCGGTTGTCTCGCTGTGAGGGCCGTCATCGAAGGTGAGGGCAATGTAGCGCGGCGTGACAGCATTCTGCACCGCAGCAACCTTGGCGCCGTGCGGCGCAGCAAGCGCGAGAAGCGGGAGGAGCAGCAGACACAGAAGACTTCGATAGCGTTTCGTAATGACCACCTCAGAGCTATCTTATGCGCTGACAAAACAAGAAAGAATCGCGCAGACATTGATCTGCGCGATTCTTAAACTTAAAAAGTGGGCACTTGCAATCAGGAAACCGTGGTGCCGGTTGCGAAGGAGTAGATCAGGATCAGAGCGATACCAAGCGGTGCGACATACTTCACGCAGAAGCTGTACACCTTGGCCCAGCTGAACTTAGCACCCTCAGCGGTGGCTTCCTTGATAACATTTTCAGGCTTCCAGACCCAGCCGACAAAGATGCACTCGCCCAGTGCGCACACGGGGAGCAGCAGACGGTCGGTCAGGAATTCCATCCAGTCGCCGACGATCGGGGAGGAGACACTGGTGAAGTCGACCCAAGGCAGGTGCAGGTCAACAGCGGCCTGAGAGATCGTGTAGAGAACGCCGATGAAGAAGCAAACCACGCACAGAGCGATCGTCGTCTGCTTACGCTTGGTGTGGAACTCCTCGCAGATGAATGCAATGATGCCCTCTGCGATGGAGATGGAGGAGCTGACGGCTGCAAAGAACAACAGCACATAGAACAGAAGACCGAAGATCGCGCCGGCAGGCATAGCCTTGAACACGCCGCCCAGGGCACCGAAAGCGAAGCCGCCGCCCTTACCGACAGCATCGGAACCGAGCGTTGCGAACACAGCGGGAACAATGATGAAGCCGGAAAGGAACGCAACCAGAGTATCCAGACCGCAGATGATCAGGGAGTTCTTGGGAATGCTTTCGTTCTTGGGAAGGTAGGAACCATAGGTGGTCATAATTGCCATGCCGAGGGACAGGGAGAAGAACGCCTGACCGAGGGCGGAGATAAACGTGCTGCCGTCGATCTTGCTGAAGTCGGGGGTGAGCATGTACTTCAGACCGTCTGCTGCGGCACCGCCGAGGGTGACGGAGCGAACGAGCAGGATAAGAAGAATGACGAACAGAGCGGGCATGCCGACCTTGTTGAACTTCTCGATACCGCCGGAGACACCCTTGAGCAGGATGAAGCAGTTCAGAGCCATAAAGACGGCGGCAAATGCGATAGCGACCCAGGGGAAGAAGAGCGTTCCGCCGACGGCATCATAGCCGAGCAGATTGTAGAAGTAGTTCAGACCGCCGTCCATGACAGCGCTGCTCTCGGTGACATAACCGACGATGTAACGAAGCACCCAGCCGCCAACGTGGCCATAGTAGCAAAGAATAACAAAAGCGCAAATGACACCGAACCAGCCGGTCCAGGCATAACGCTTGTCAAGCTGACGGAAGATACCAATCGTGTTCTTCTGCGTATGACGGCCGAGAGAAAGCTCGGTGACCATAACGGGAACGCCGATCAGAAGTACGATGGCGAGGTAAATAATAAGGTAGGCTGCACCGCCGCCTGCATACGCCTTGCCGGGGAACTTCCAGATGTTGCCCAGACCAACGGCAGATCCGGCTGCGGCGAGGATAAAGCCGATTTTGCTGGCCCATTGTTCACGTTGTTTTTCCATTGATTTTCTCTCCTTTTCTAACCCAAACAATACAAGAAAAGCTTTTTATAATGTAAGGTTCGAGAATTGATGCTCCAAACTATACCCTATTTATTTATAAAAGTAAAGAGGGTGTTGACATTTCTTAACGTCATTATTATAATACAAGTATTAGGAAATGTAATGGAAAAGGAATGGTATTGTGGAAAGTAAGAAACTGGAGGCGCTGCTTATGGCGGTGGACTTGGGCAGTTTCACCAAAGCGGCAGAGGTGCTGGGGTATACGCAGTCGGGGCTGACGCACATGATGAACTCACTGGAGCGCGAAATCGGGTTTCCCCTGCTTGACCGCGGACGCTACGGTGTGCGTCTGACGCAGGAGGGAGAACGCATTGCGCCGGCGATCCGTGAGTTTTTGCAGGCAAATGCCAATCTGGATCATGCCATCGCACAGGTCTCGACCTTCCGCAACGAGACGATTCGCGTTGCGGCGTTTGCCAGCATGGCGATGCATTGGCTGCCCGCAATTATTCAGCAGTTTCGCGCGGAGTGTCCGAATGTGGATGTGGACATCCGTATGGCGGACAACGTGGAGGCGCCGTATGAGCTTTTAAACCCGGGCAAGATGGATATCATCTGTGCCAGCCGTCAGGAGATGGGGACATACGATTGGATCCATCTGTGGGACGATACGATGTACGCGGTCGTGCCGAAGGACTATGATCTGGGCGGAAGGGAACGCTTTCCGCTTTCCGAATTTGAGGACAAGGAATTTATCATGCCGTCACAGGGCTTTGACAAGGACATCATGCGCGTTCTCAACCGGGAAGGTGTCAGACCGGACATTCGCCCCACGGCGGTTGACGATGCTACGGTCATCGGAATGGTCGAGCACGGACTCGGCATCAGCATGATGACAGAGCTTACCCTGCGCGGACGCGCGGAACATGTTAAAGTGGTGCCGGTCGTGCCGTTTGCCTCGCGTGAGCTTGGTCTTGCGGTAAGATCCATTCCGGATGCGCCCCAGTCGCTGCGAAAATTCATTGCCTGTGTGCAGCGCATGGTACCGGAGCTGTAATTGTTTACAAAAAAGACTTGTATCGTCTGAAAAAAGGGATACAATATCGGCATTACGATGAGAAAAGAGAAACCTATGCTTACCTTTCAACCAGTTACGCAGCGCGATCTCGCAAGGCTTCGCAGCTATTACGAAAACTGTACCTACCGTTTGTGCGAATACAGCGCCGGTGTAAAGCTGATGTGGCGCGGCCATCTGCGTCCGCAGTATGCCGAAGCCGCAGGCTGCCTTGTGATCAAAAACGATATTGACGGCAAATCCTGCTTTGACTATCCCGTGCCGGGCGCGAACGGAGATGAGGATGCGGCGCTTGGTATGATTGAGGAGTATTGCGTGGAAACGGGAACGGCGCTGTCGATCTCCGTTGTGCCGAAGGAGAAAGCCGGGAAGCTTCTTGCGCGCTATCCGCATTTTCGCCTGAGTAATCTTCGCACCTGGCGCGACTATCTCTATGAGGCCGGCAATCTGTGTGATTTTCCCGGCAGGCATTACAGCGGACAGCGCAATCACGTCAATAAGTTCCGAAAGCTTTATCCGGAAGCGCGTTTCCGCGTGTTGGGGAAAGACGATAGGACACTCATTGAGCAGTTCTGGCGCGACTACGAGGCGGTGTTCGTCAAGGAATCCCTACGCGCGAAGCATGAGCTGATGCTTGCAAAGAAGATGCTCCGGCTTACCGGAAAGCCGTATTTCTGTGTCGGCGGCATGGAGCTGGACGGAAGGCTCATTTCCGTCTGCCTTGCCGAGCGCTGCGGTCAGACGCTCATCGACCACATTGAAAAGGCACTCTACGGCTACGAGGGGGTGTATCCCGTCACCGTGCAGGAATTTGCACGGCATTTCGCGGTAGACGGCGTGCGCTGGATCAACCGTGAAGACGATGCCGGCGACCGGGGACTGCGCACCTCGAAGCTTCAGTATCTTCCGACGGAGCTGGGCGAAAAGCTTTGTTTTGATGTAGAAAATGAGCTGAAAGACTTAACGGAGATCCCGAGCATCCGTACTGAACGCCTGACGCTTTCTCCGCTGAAGGAGCAGGACAGGGAAGCCTATAACGCGCTTTGCCTCGATGATGAGCGAAACAAGTGGTGGGGCTACGATTACCGCAAGGACTGGAAAGGAGAAGACCTTGCGGATTACTTCCTGAATGTCACGCGCGAGGACTTTGCGAGAAAACTTGCCGTCAACTTTGCGGTTCGCCTGGACGGAAAGTGCATCGGAGAGGTGCTGCTGTACCGCTTTGACGGCAAAGGCGGCGCGGAGGAGGGCTGCCGCATTGCTCCGGAGTATGCCGGTCACGGCTACGGTACCGAGGCGTTCCGTGCACTTGCCGAGTGGGGGCTCTATACGCTGAGCCTGTCGCATATCGTTGCCAAATGCTATCGGGAGAATGAAAGCTCCTATCAAATGCTCTCCTCCTGCATGAGAAAATCCGGCGAGGACGAGACGTTCTGCTATTTTAATAAGGAAGTTTGATCCCTAAGAAGCGTTCGCTGTGTGCGGACGCTTCTTTTGCATAGTGCGCCGCGCCGCAGGCAATAATAGGAGAAAACAATGCTTCGGAGGCGCAGATGGAGTATTTGAGCAAGGATTACGAGAGCAATGTGCAGCGCTTCAATGACCTTTTGGGGGTGAATCGCTGCTTTGATATGATCGCACGCGATCTCTACATCGGGCATCGCAGGGCGCGCATCTGGACGATTGATGGCTACGGCGATGACGAGATCATTGAACGCATGATCAGCTTCTGGCTGTCGCTGAGCAAGACACCGAACGCGGAGACCATGCAGGATTTTATCGCGCACTATGTGACATTCGGTGAGGTGAGCGCCGAGCAGAATGTGGAAAAGGCGATTACATCGGTGTTTTTGGGCAAGACACTTCTGATTGTTGATGGCTATGATATGTGCGCGCTGATCGATGCAAAAAGCTTTCCCGTCCGCAGTGTGGAGGAACCGTCCTCGGGCAAGGTGCTTCGCGGCTCACACGACGGATTTGTGGAGACGCTGGTGACAAACGCCGCGCTGCTGCGCCGACGCATCCGCGATCCGCAGCTGACGTTGGAGGGACACAAGGTGAGCGAGAAATCACACGCTGATGTTGTGATCTGTTATCTGGAGGATAAGGTGGATCGTGATTTACTGGAGGAGATCCGCAGGAAAGTGGATGCCATCGACGCCCGCTCCATCGCTATGTCACAGGAGAGTATTGCGGAATCCATGATGAAGCCGCAGTGGTGGAATCCGCTTCCCAAGGTGCGCTATACGGAACGCCCCGATACGGCAACGGCGTGTATCATGGAGGGAGACATCATTCTTCTCGTGGATAACTCTCCGGCGGCGATGATCCTGCCCACGCACTTTTTTGACTTTGTGCAGGAGGCAAACGACTTTTACTTTCCGCCCCTTGTGGGAACGTATCTGCGTGTTTTGCGCTATGCGGTCTTTGTGCTCACGCTCTTTATTACGCCTGTTTGGTATCTTCTGGTCAAGGAGCCTTCACGCACGGGGGCGGGACTGCACTTTCTTGCCATTGCGGAGGAATACGAGGTGCCGCTGCTGGCGCAGCTTTTGCTCGCGGAATTTATTGTGGACCTTTTGAAGCTTGCCTCACTCAATACGCCGTCGGTCTTTTCCAACTCGTTTTCCATGATCGGCGCGCTGGTACTTGGTGACTTTGCCGTGCAGGCGCACTGGCTCGTGCCGGAGGTGCTTGCCTATATGGCATTTGTCGCCATCGCAAACTTTGCCCAGCCAAGCTACGAATTGGGCTATTCCTTTAAGCTGATGCGCCTGATGCTTCTTATACTCGTAGGTGTGGGGGACTGGATCGGCTTTGCGGCGGGGTGCGCCATCATTCTTCTCCTGCTCGCAACAGCCAGACCGATCGCAGGAAAGGGATACCTCTATCCGCTTTACCCGTTTAATGGGAAAAAGATGCTCGCACTGCTTATTCGCCGCCCCATCAGCCGCGACAACACCTGATAAAATGCACCCATTTGGGTGCATTTTTGCTTTTTGGAAGAAAAAAACACACAAAACGGGGGTTGACAAAAAGCTTACGATGTATTATTGTACTAATCACCTAATACAGCAATACAAATGCAAAGGAGGAAGCTATGGACTGGACATTTCGCAATGACCTGCCGATCTACACGCAGCTGATGCAGCTGTTGAGCGAGGGAATTGTCTCCGGCGTGTATGCGCCGGGGGAGAAGCTGCCGAGTGTGCGTGATTTTGCGCTGGAGGCAGGCGTCAACCCGAACACCATGCAGCGTGCTTTAACGGATCTGGAGCGTGAGGGGCTTGTGTTCTCGGTGCGTACCTCAGGACGCTTTGTGACCGAGAATGCTGAGATGATCCGCGAGGCAAAGTACCGCATGGCGGAAGAAAAGACAAAAGAATTTTTGAATTCGATGAAAAAAATCGGCTGCTCGGCACAGGAGATCGTTACACTCCTTGAGCAGATGAAGGAGGAAGAGAAATGAGTATTTTAGAATGTAAGGCGCTGAGCAAACGCTTCGGCGCGACACAGGCGCTCGAGAGCATCGAGCTGGAACTGGAGGGCGGACACATTGTTGGTCTCCTCGGTCCGAACGGCAGCGGCAAGACCACGCTCATCAAGCTTTGCAACGGACTGTTAACCCCGACGGGCGGCACCGTCAGAATCGACGGCATGACGCCCGGTGCCGGCACCAAGGCGATCGTATCCTATCTCCCGGAGCGCAACGCACTGCCCGAGTGGATGACAACGGCACAGGCGGTGGATTACTATGCAGACTTTTTTGAGGATTTCAACCGCGACAGGGCGAAGGAAATGATCGCAAATCTCGGCCTGCAGGAAAATCAGCGTATCAAGACGATGAGCAAAGGCACGCGTGAGAAGCTGCAGCTTATCCTTACCATGAGCCGGGAGGCGAAGCTGTATCTGCTCGATGAGCCGATCGGCGGTGTTGATCCTGCCACGCGCGACTACATTTTGCACACCATCATCAGCAACTACAACCCCGATGCGACCGTCATCATTTCCACGCACCTTATTACCGATGTCGAGCCGATTCTCGACGAGGTGATCTTCCTGCGTGAGGGCAAAGTGGTGCTTTATAACAGCGTGGACAATATCCGCGAGGAAAAGGGCAAGAGCGTTGACGAGCTCTTTAGGGAGGTATTCAAATGTTAAGAAAACTCATCAAGCACGAATTCCGCGCCACGGCGCGCATTATGTGGCCGATTTTCGGCGGTATGCTGGCACTCACGCTCCTCATGCGCTTTGGAGCTATGCTCATCCTTGAACGGAATGACAACTTTTTCCTTAACGGAATCAGCATATTGACTGTGATGCTGTTTTTCGCGGGACTGTTTGCCCTTGCATTTGCCCCGCTGGTCGTCAGCGGCAGCCGATTTAAGTCGAGCGTTCTCGGCAACGAGGGCTATCTTACCATGACGCTTCCGGTCAGCACCAATCAGATGCTTGTCTCCAAGCTTATCACCAATGCGGTTTGGTATGCCGCTACTGCCATTGTGTTTGCGCTGATCCTGGCGGTCTTGAGTGCGGAATTCGTTAACATGGGGGATATCGGAGAGGTTATCGGCAACCTCATCCGCGGCCTGCGACACCTGAAGGGAGCCGAGATCGGTCATATTGCCCTGATTCTTTTGGAACTGCTTCTGGACGCTGTCGTCTCGGTCACACTCGGGACGGTGCTTGTCTACGCTGCTTTTGCCATAGGCTTCAGCGCCAACAAGCACAAGTCCCTCTGGACGGTGCTTTTGATCTACGTTTTCTTCCATATCGTGAGCAATGCGTGGATTGCGGTGCTGTTCTTCTTCGGAGAAAAAGCGGATCGTTGGGTGGACTTTATGAGTGGCGCACAGGGCATGGAGACCATACTCGCTGCTGCTCTGCTGGCTACGCTGGCGCTTGCGGCAGTGTTCTATGCCGTTACGCATTACTTCCTCACCCACAGGCTCAACCTTGAATGATACTGTTTTCTTTCCTGAAAAAGCGACTGAAAAAGCGAAAATGCTTTTTCAGTCGCTTTTTGCACCCCCAATTAAGGGAAAATACTACATCATATGGAATTATCCATTAACGATTTGACCAAATGCTATGCCGGCGAAAAGGCGAGAAAGTATTTTATCTTGCATATGGTTCTTCGGATATGTATAATATCAGCAGAAAACGTATGCAGCGCCGATGCGCTGCGGAAGAAATGCTGCAATGGAGGGATACCATGTACGATAACGGAAAGGTCTATATGGGCCTGGCAGGAGAACAGCGCGTTTATCTGCCCCTGTCTATGGGCAACCGCCACGGTTTGATCGCCGGTGCGAGCGGTACCGGTAAGACAATCACCATGAAGGGAATGGCAGAATCCTTTGCAGACGCGGGCGTGCCGGTGTTTTTGTGCGATGTCAAGGGTGATGTCGCCGGCATCTGCGCACCCGGTGAGCAGTCCGAGGGAATGGAAAAGCGCATTGACAAGTTTGGTGTGCGCGGTTCCTTCGAGTATCGCGGCTATTCTACCGCATTTTGGGACATTTACCAGCAGGGCGGCCATGCTGTTCGTGCCACAGTGAGCGATATGGGTCCGGAAATTCTTGCCCAGCTCCTGGAACTGACCCCTGCCCAGGAGGGGATCCTGCATATTACGTTCCAGATTGCAGATGATAAGGGCCTCAAGCTGATCGACCTGAAGGATCTGCGTGCGCTGCTCAACTATGTCAGCGAGCACCGCGGGGAGTACATGATGACCTACGGCAACATTACGCCGCAGTCCGTTGCCTCGATCGTGCGTGCATTGCTGCCGCTGGAGCAGCAGGGCGGCGACCTGTTTTTCGGCGAGCCGGATCTCGATGTGCATGACTGGATGCGCACCGATGAAGATGGCCGCGGTATAATCAATATGCTTGACTGCACGAAGCTGGTGCAGAACCCCAAACTGTATGCGGGATTTATGCTTTGGCTGATGTCCGAACTGTTTGAGACGCTGCCCGAGGAGGGCGACCTCAGCAAGCCGAAGCTGGTGTTCTTTTTCGATGAAGCGCATCTTCTGTTTGCCGATGCGCCGAAGATCCTTGTGCAGAAGATCGAGCAGATGGTCAAGCTGATTCGCTCCAAGGCAGTGGGCATCTATTTCGTGACGCAGAGCCCCGCTGACATTCCCGATACCGTGCTGGCACAGCTCTCTAACCGCGTGCAGCACGCTCTGCGTGCCTATACACCCGCTGAGCTCAAGGCGGTGCGTGTTGCGGCGCAGTCTTTCCGTGAAAATCCGGAGTTCCGGGCGGAAGATGTTATCATGGAGCTGGGTGTCGGGGAGGCGCTGACCTCGTTTTTGGACGAATCCGGTGTGCCGACGATCGTGCAGCGCACGGCGATCATTTGCCCGCAAAGTCTTATGAGGGCGCCTGAGCAGCTTGTCCGCATGAAGATGATGATGCGCGACGGTATGGAAAAATACGATGATTTTGTCGACAATGAATCTGCCTATGAGATTCTCGCCGCGCAGGACAGTGAGCGTGCAGAGGCAATTCGCACCGCGGCTGAGCGTGCGGAACACGAAAAAGCGGAAGCTGCCGCGGCAAAGGAACGCGAGAAGCAGGAAGCTGCAGAACTCAAACGTCAGCAGAAGCTGGAGGATGAGGAGCGCAGAAGGGCACAGAAGCTGGAGGACGAGCAGCGCAGGAAGGCAGAAAGAGCAGAAGCGGAAGCGCTGAAAAAGGAAGAAAAACGCAAGGAAAAGGAAGAGGAACGCGCCCGTAAAGAGGTTGAGCGCCGCAAGGCGAAGATCGAAAGCCAACTGATTTCTGCCGGAGGTCAGCTGCTCAAGCGCGGTCTGCTGAACACGCTGAAAAAGCTTTGATTGATATCCAACTGCTTACATGCGTAAAAAAGAAAAAGAAACGGGGAAGCTGAATGCTTCCTCTTTCTTTTTTCCCAAAAGCAGAGCGCTGCAGGAGGGGACGGCATATTCCGGAACGGCCCGTGAATAAAGAAGGAGAGAAAACTTTGTAAATTTTTGGTAACAAACTGTGCCATACGCTTGTTTTTTTGTTGTGCTGCATGGTATGATGTGGGCGATAAAAGGGAAACTACCTTTTGAAAGGAAGAAAAAACGATGGAATTTAAATTCAACGGCGCGGACGCAGAGGGCTTCAAAGTCGATTTTAATGCCGCACCCAAGCGTGAGCGCAAACCGAGAAAGCCGATTGGCAGCAAGAGCAAGCGCATTGCGATCAATACGCTGGTGACGCTTCTGTTCGGTGCGATCTATTTCTACGTTCAGCTGCCTGCCATCAACCTGCACGCCGAGGAGTTTTACGGCTTCGTGTTTCTCCTTTGCGCGGTGTACTGCGTCTGCGCGCTGATCACCTCCGGCTTCCAGGGAGAGGGAGTTAAGGGCTACTTCAGCTTTGTGAAAAAGCAGTGTACGATCCCGTTTTTCCTGAGCGCAGCGCTGATCATTACGGCAGTTGTCGGCGGAATTACCGGCTGGGTTGTGCTTCGCGCAGACGATTATCAGGCACTGCTGACTGTTACGCCGGCTGACTTCACCGACGAGGTGGACGAGATCTCCTACGACCAGATCCCCATGCTGGACAAGGACAGCGCGGAAAAGCTCGGCGACCGCAAGCTCGGTGAGCTTGCCGATATGGTGTCGCAGTTCGAGGTGTCCGAGGACTACACCCAGATCAACTACCATGGGCGTCCCGTGCGCGTGACACCGCTGCGCTACGGTGATATCATCAAGTGGTTTAATAACCGCTCCGAGGGCCTGCCGGCCTATCTTATTATTGATATGGTGACGCAGAACGTCGAGGTCGTCCGTTTGGAGGACGGCATGAAGTACACCACGGCGGAGCATTTCTCCCGCAATCTCTACCGTCATCTGCGCTTCCAATATCCCACGATGATGTTTGAAAATCCGATTTTTGAGATCGACGAGGACGGCACGCCTTACTGGGTGTGCGCGAAGAAGGAGAAGACCATCGGCCTTTTCGGCGGCGTGGATAATAACGGTGCTGTGCTTGTCAATGCACTCACCGGCGAGAGCGAGTACTTTGAGCAGCCGCCCGCCTGGGTGGATCATGTGTACTCCGCCGAGCTGATCATCAATCAGTATGACTATTACGGCATGTATCACAACGGCTTCTGGAACTCCATCTTCGGTCAGCGCGATGTGACCGTTACGACGGACGGCTACAACTACATCGCCGTTGGCGATGACGTGTATCTCTACACCGGTATCACCTCTGTTGTCAGTGATGAATCCAACATCGGCTTTATCCTCTCCAATCAGCGCACCAAGCAGACGAGCTTTTATTCCGTTGCCGGTGCCGAGGAGTACAGCGCAATGGATTCCGCCGAAGGTCAGGTGCAGCACCTGCACTATCAGGCAACGTTCCCACTGCTGCTGAATATTGCCGAGCAGCCGACCTATTTCATGGCGCTCAAGGATGCTGCCCAACTCGTTAAAATGTATGCCATGGTCAATGTGTCGCAGTATCAGATCGTCGCCACCGGCGCAAGCGTTGCCGAGTGCGAACAGAACTATCGCACGATGCTTGCCCAGAATGGCCTTATCAGCAACGGACAGGTGGGCATCGACCAGACCTCCGAAAAGCATGAGATCAGCGGCGTGATCGCTGAGATCCGCACGGCTGTCATTGACGGCAACACAAATTATTTCCTGCGCTTTGAAGGCAAGGATAGTTTCTCCGTCCGCGTTGCTGCGAACCGTACTCCGTATGCGCCGCTGCTGAGTGTAGGTGACAGCGTGGTTGTCATCTATACGGACTACGATGTGGGGCAGTATTGGATCGATGCTTCGGATCTTGATATCCGCTGAAAAGAGCAGGAACGAAAAAACCGTAAAATCTTTTTTGACTGAGACGACCCAGACGGCGCGCATGAGAAGATCATGTCGCGCCTTCTGCCGTCCGGATGGGAATTAACTGCCGGTCATGGCGGAGATACATACTGCAGGCAGCTTGTCTGCCTGCACCGATGCCGCATGGACGGGAATCGTAAAAAGTGACAGAATTGCTGCAAAAGTCGAAAATAGCGTGAAAGATATCTTGCAAAAATATTAATACGGTTTATCAAAAATGTGAAACTTTTATGGGCAATTTCTGCGATATGCACAAAAAAAGAAAATGAATTTCTAACACGATGTCAATACTGATTTTACTGGAAAACTCTTGTGAAAACCGCTTATTGGTGATAAACTTGTGGACAAGATGGCTGAACCATCAAAACCCTTCCCGAAGGGTCAAATTTAGAGGAGGCTATTATCATGAATGCTTACATTGAAAGAGTTCTTGCCGAGACCAAGGCTAAGAACGCAAATGAGCCCGAATTCCTGCAGACCGTCGAAGAAGTTCTGACTTCTCTCGAACCCGTCATCAATGCCCACCCCGAGTATGAGGCTGCTTGCCTGCTCGAGCGTATGGTCGAGCCCGAGCGCACCATCGAGTTCCGCGTTGTCTGGATGGACGACCAGCTTAAGTATCATGTCAACCGTGGTTACCGCGTGCAGTACAACGCGGCTCTCGGCCCCTACAAGGGCGGCCTGCGTTTTGCTTCCAACGTCAACCTCTCCATCATCAAGTTCCTCGGCTTCGAGCAGACCTTCAAAGATGCTCTGACCTGCCTGCCCATCGGTGGCGCTAAGGGCGGTTCCGACTTCTCCCCCATCGGCCGCAGCGATGGCGAAGTCATGCGTTTCTGCCAGGCCTTCATGACCGAGTTCCATCGTCACATCGGTCAGGATATCGACTGCCCCGCCGGTGACGTTGGTGTCGGTGGCCGCGAAGTCGGTTATCTGTACGGTCAGTATCGCCGCATCGTCGGTGCTGCTGAGTTCGGCGCAATGTCCGGTAAGGCTGTCTGCACCGGTGGTTCCATCCTCCGTCCCGAAGCTACCGGTTACGGTGCTGTCTATTATCTGCGCGAAGTCCTCAAGCACGACGGCAAGGAAGTCAAGGGCATCCGCGTTGCTATGTCCGGCTACGGCAATGTTGGCTGGGGCATCATGAAGAAGATCGCTGAGCTCGGCGGTAAGGTCACTTACTTCGCTGGCCCCGACGGTTACATCCACGACCCCGATGGCGTTGTCACCGAAGAGAAGCTCAACTACATCCTCGAGATGCGCGCCAAGGATCCGATGCACTGCAAGCCTTATGCTGACAAGTTCGGCTGCGAATTCGTCGAAGGCCAGAAGTGCTGGGGCGTCAAGGACGTTGACGTTTACATGCCCGCCGCTACCCAGAACGATGTCAACATGGAGTGGGCCGAGAAGATCGCTGCTTCCGGCGTTCCTTACTACATCGAAGTCGGCAACATGCCCACCACCAACGATGCTCTCGCCTTCCTGATGGGCCAGAAGCACCTCACCGTCGCTCCTTCCAAGGCTGTTAACGCCTGCGGCGTCTCCGTCTCCGAGCTCGAAATGGCTCAGAACGCTGAGCGTCTGTACTGGTCCGCTGAGGAAGTCGATGCCAAGATGCAGAGCATCATGAAGAACATCTACGACGCTTCCGTCGAAGCTGCTGAGCGTTACGGCCTGGGCTACAACCTGGTCGCTGGCGCCAACATCGCCGGCTTCCAGAAGGTTGCTGACGCTATGATGGCTCAGGGCATTTTCTAATTCAGAAAGTTCCAAACAATCAAAAAAGAAAGACCGCATTTGCGGTCTTTCTTTTTAAAAAAAACTATCAAACAGGTGTTGCATTTTTGAAAAAGATATGTTATGATGCTCTCGGAGAAATATCGGAAGATGATCAACACGATTTTCGGAAAAAGGAGTGCGGCACGATGGAAAAGCTTTCCAAGATGCAAAAGCGCGTTTACGACTATATTGTCCAAAGCATTCAGGAGCATGGCTATGCGCCGTCTGTGCGCGAGATCGGTGATGCTCTGGGACTCAAATCGCCCTCTACCGTTCACTTTCACATCAAGCACCTTGAGGAGCTCGGCCTGATTGAAAAGGGAGCAGGCAAGGGCCGCGCGATCGCGCTGAAGAAGCAGGGAGTCGTACCTGCACCGAAAATGTCTTCCACGCAGGAGTATGACGAACCGGAGGAGCGCCGTAATCAGGTGCCGATCCTCGGAAATGTCGCGGCCGGCAGTCCGATCCTTGCCCAGGAGTGCGTGGAGGATTACCTGACGTTTGATACCGGCAGCCGCAGCGGCGAATACTTTGCTTTGCGTGTGCGCGGCGAGTCGATGCTTGGTGTTGGCATTTTGCCGGACGACCTGGTCGTTGTCCATAAACAGCCGACGGCAAACAATGGCGAGATTGTCGTTGCACTGATTGGTGAGGAAGCAACGGTCAAGACCTTCAGCCGGAAAAACGGGGAGATCTGGCTCCTGCCGGCAAATCCGGATTATCAGCCGATCGACGGAAGTGAGTGCGAGATCATGGGCCGCGTTGTCGCGGTGGTGCGCCAGTATTGAAAAAACAATATTGAAATGACGGAAAAAGGAATCAATTCAAGTGAGCTGATTCCTTTTCATAGTGATAGAAATAGTGGACGCGCCCTTCTCATAGGCTTTACAAAACCTATAAGGAGGGCGTTTTTGTGTTTTCATTTCATGGCAAGCCGCATTTTGTCGTGTGGCGGAAAAAGTATTTTGTACTTGCTGCCGCAGTGATTTTCAGCACGGCGATTTTTGCTGCGATCAATGTACCTGCTGCGGTGAGCGCGTCGGTAGCCACCCGACAGCTGCCGATCTACTGTGTCGAGCGCGACCAGAAGGTGTGCAGCATATCCTTTGATGCCGCATGGGGCGCAGACAACACGCAGAGGATTCTTGATGTTTTATCAAAGTACAACGTCAAGGCAACGTTTTTTGTCGTCGGCAACTGGGCAGATCAATATCCGGAGCAGGCAAAAGCAATTGTTGATAGCGGAAATGAGCTGATGAATCACTCCAACGCACATGACCACTATAATTCGCTCCCTGCCGAGCAGATTATCACTGACGTCAACACGTGCAATGACAAAATTGAAACGCTTACCGGAATCCGACCTACGCTGATCCGGTGCCCGTTCGGGGAATATGATGACCACGTGATCTCAGCGATCCGTTCGATGGGAATGGAGCCGATCCAGTGGGATGTGGAGCGATACCATACGGCTTAAACCCAGTAATTGCAAGGGTTTAAAGGCCGTTACTTTTTTGTCCAAAAAAGGAATAGTGACCGATTGAAAAAGGCACAAAGAAAAATTAGGGCGACTTTCTGCCAAAATAGGTCAACAAATTGCTGGCTTGTTTCCATTACTCTCACACAGTACCAGATTAAGGAGTAATGGAAAAAGACCCGCTATAGCCCCGGAAGCACTCATGGACGAGTACTCTCTGTGGAATAGCGGGTCTAAGCCATCTTCGGATAAATTTTGCGAAAACGGGCAAACTGATATGAAATGACCGATATCAAGGCAAAATTCCTGAAACAGGGTCCATCGCAATATTTAATTTTTGCGGAAGGCATACTGAAAGAGCCTCGGTATCAGTCTCCGGCATTGACCACTCTGATATACGTGGATTGTTTACCGACAGGTCAATGATCCGCCGAGAGCGCTACCATCTAATACCCAAGCCAACATCGACCTCATGATGAGTCACATCAATTCTTACACAAGAAAAAAGCTGAACAACCAGTCGCGCACCAGTTGTTCAGCACAATCCACGGCGAGCATATTCTCGTTAAGCTTCGCCAAAAGCTTATCTCCGCGAATGAAATCAATCTTACGCCAGATCTGCTGAAACAGAGATAACAGAATCCTTTCCGCTATCCACGGCACCATACTGTCCTTGCAGGGGTGGAATCTGCTATTGCAAAAATTTTGCCGCACTTTCGACCTCCGGTCAGTTTACGCCTTTTTGCCGTATAGATTTGATCTACTCTGATTGTACTACCGCCGGCGCGGCATGACGAGACCTTTCTAATAGTAACTTCCAGTTCGTAATCCGATTTTCTGCCGCCTCCTGATTTTGCAAAACTAATTTCAGGATTTCTCCTGTTCTCAGAATTTGCTCTTGCGAGACTTATACCTGTCCGGAACTTATTTTTGCAAACTGGAGCTTGGTGCTGCATTTTACTAAAAGCCGAATAATGCGTTTTTAACGCCAAATTTCGGAACTTTGTTCCGCGTTTTGCGCTTAACTATTGACTATTTGTTCTCTTCGTGCTATATTTAACTTGCAAAGGGGGTAGAACTATGCTTTGCCAATTTTCATTTTCCAACTTTCGCTCATATCGGAACGAAACCACACTCGATTTCCAGGCAGGAAATCTGACTGAATTCAATGATTCTTTGGTCGGGGATAATCTTCTCCCCGTTAACGTTATTTACGGACCTAATGGCGGTGGTAAGAGCAATGCAGTAAAAGCTGTCATGTGTCTGATCTCGACTGTTCTGAAGCCAGTCTATGAGACACGCACAAATCGTCAATCGTTAGTTGTTCCACTTCCTATCATCCCCTGTGTGCCGTTTTGCTTTGAAGATGGAGCCGAGAACGAA
>JAUMWI010000031.1:16972-18639 GCA_030529725.1 Eubacteriales bacterium
TGATTCACTTCCGTATTGAGGAGTACGAATATCGCTATTTCCTTTCCATCCTGCACGGAGAGGTTATTTCCGAATTCCTCGACAGAAGAAAGCTCGGTGCCAGCAGAGCAGCAAAAATCTTCAACCGCGAAAACGGGGAGATTTCCCTTGGAACGATTATCGCAAAGAACACGAATACAAACGTCAATGCAAAAATGCCGTTCCTTTCCTTCCTGTTCCTTACCTATTCCATTTCGGTAATTCAGGAAGTTCAGGACTGGTTTGAATCCTGCATCATGAGAAGCTATTCCGATCCGCTTGCGGAAGCCATGGTCATGATTGCAAACAACGAGGATGAACACAGGCAGTTCATTCACATCTTGAATGATTGTGGCATCGACATTAATGATTTTCGATATGATGAAGACAAGAAGGACATTATCATCAGCCGTCAATTAAACGGCAAAACCTATGAACTGCCTTATGAAGAAGAATCTGACGGTACACAAAAGATCTTCATTTCTCTGCCTCTTGTCATGCTTGCTTTGCAAAGAGGCAGTCTGCTGATTATAGATGAGCTGGATGCCAAGCTGCATCCGAAGCTTCTGCGCTATGTGATTGCCATGTTTACAAATCCCAATGTAAACAAGAACGGCGCACAGCTTCTGTTTACTTCTCACGATATGTCCACACTGAAGAGTTCCGTATTCAGAAGAGATGAGATTTGGTTTGCCGCAGCCGGAAGCGATAAGAAGAGTGAACTGTATTCCCTTTATGAAATTAGGGATGAGTCCAACGACCGCATCCGGACAACAGCCGCTTACGATAAACAGTATCTTGAAGGTCGCTACGGAGCTGACCCCTATCTTCAGAACATGATTTCCGGGGGTGAATGGTCATGAGCCTGAAACCCGACAAGAAATCCGATAAAGGAAAACGCTGGATGTCACCTCGTAAAGACGGCACACGGAAAATCAAGATCCCCTATCATCTTGTCGTCACGGAAGGGACAAAAACCGAGCCGAACTATTTTCGCGGCTTGAAAAATGCAATCAACGGAAAAGACGGTCTCGAAAAGGTTCATCTTGAGATTTCCGGAGAAGGCGCAAACACCGTCAATCTGATGACCAAGGCTAAACAGTTGGTAAGAAGTGCCGGAAACCCCTATCAGCACATATGGATCGTTTATGACAAAGACGATTTCCCAGCAGAAAACTTCAATTCTGTCGTAGACTTATGCCGAATAGCTACAGAAGAATCCGGCGAAACGGAGTACCACGCCATCTGGTCAAATCAATGTGTAGAGCTTTGGTTTCTGCTCCATTTCAGCTACTTTCACTCCGACATAAGCCGGGACGAATACTACCCCAAGCTTACACAGCATCTTGAGAAAATTGGTTGCGGCAGCTACAAGAAAAACAGGGATGACATCTTTGCTGTTCTTCTTCCGAAGATTCAAACCGCAATCAAAAATGCCGAGAAACTTGAAAGTGACAACATTGGAAAGCCCCCTGCTTTATCGGCTCCCGGAACACAGCTCCACACCATGATGAAAGAGTTCCTGCCATACCTCGATAACGCAAAAGCATAAACAAAAAAGTAAGACCCGGTCAGTAGGCTCCACTCAATGGAATGATATGCTCCCTTTATGCGAGACAGTGAAATAAAAAACTGTCGAACATGAAGGG
>JAUMWI010000032.1 GCA_030529725.1 Eubacteriales bacterium
TCGGTTACGGCAAGAACGGCGAATTCGAAGGCACCGATTGGGAACTCCATGTTGCGCAGATCGCACAGCAGCTCAAGGTCCTCAAGAACGTCAAGGCTGTCTCCCTGAAGACCGCTGCTACCCGTGAGCTGGTTGCTGAGCTCCTGTTCCGTGTCGCTGCCGACGTCAAGACGGTCACCTACACCCCCGCTTTCGGCTATGTCACCTCCGACATCGCTGAGAACGTCAAGTCCGAGACCCTCGGTGTCAAGAACTTCAAGCTCGACTATGAAGAGGACTACACCGACGAGTGGGGCCGTCCCTGCAAGGTTTGGTTCGCTGACGACAACAAGAAATACGATCACGATTACAATGACGATGATGACACTCTGTATGCTGAGCTCACCAACAAGGTCGTCAAGTCCTACACCGACACGGTTGAAGAGTGCGACGTGCTCAAGGCCATCGGCAAGAAGGATGGCACCAAAGTTGATTATTATGAGAATGGCGTACAGGACGAGTACACGCTCAAAGACGCTGACGACGAGCTCGGCGGACACGGCGTTCTGCTCGAGGTCTACGAACTCGATGATGACGACTATGACTACCGTCTCGTTCGTATCGACACCTATTTCGCTCAGGTGACTGACGTTGTCGCTCTCGAGCTCGACAAGAACGGCCACGTTGAGACCGAGGCTGAGATCACGGTTGGCGTCGCAAAGGAAGGCGACCAAGAATTCACCCTCACCAGCAAGAAGGCCGACTTCAAGTATGAAGAGGACGACTATGTTCTCGTCAACTTCAACGAAGCGGACGATGAAGATTCCGTCATCATCGGTCTGGCTGAGAAGAAGACCGTGGAGCCCACCGCCACCAAGGATACCGGGGACTTCAATGACTCCTACTTCAAGGTTGACAGCAAGACCTACAACTATGCCGCTCAGTTCGCCGGCAACCTCAACTATGACGCAGGAAACAGTGTCGTTCCCGAGAACGGCATTCTTGATGCCGATTCCCACGACGAGAAGGTCGTTGTCTATCTCGACCAGTACGGCAACGTGATCGCTGACGATGAGGTTGAGGAAGACGAAGTCACCGGCGCTTACATCATCCTCGACGCTGAGGACAAGAAGGCCGGCACCAAGGATTGGTACGTCGAGGTCACGGCTCTGGACGAAAACGGCAAGGAAGTCACCCTCAAGGTCGGTGACGACGATGGCAAAAAGTTCGAATCCACCGAGGAAGCTGATGGAGCTGCCAGCTGGATTGAAGATCATTGCGTCTACTCTCTCGTCAAGGCTACCGAGACCAGCAAGTACATGAAGCTGGAAAACAATGATGGTACTGCCGACGCGAACATTCACTACATCAACAAGGGCGACGCCAACGACTTTGGAAACGTCAATGTTGACTCCGCCACCATCTTCGCTGTTGCCAAGTACAACAAGGACAATGAGGAAACCGGTAAGTTCGACTTCTACAAGGGCATCAAGAACCTGCCCAATCTGGCTGCGCTTGATAACAATGGAATCAGCGCGACCTATGTCACGCTGAACGAAGGCAAGGACACTGAGTATTCCGTCGTTCTCATTAAGAACGCCAAGAAGTACTCTGTCACCACCTCCTGGGAGTACACTCAGCCCACTAACAGCTTCTTCGTCCTGCTCGACACCGTTCCCGAGGTTGAGCACACCACCTACTCTGAGTATAAGGCTCTGGTCGATGGCAAGAAGACCACCGTTAAGCTCGACAACGACTGGACTGAAGCAGAACTGACCGAGAACGCCCTGTTCGAGATCCTCGGCTACGAGGAAGAGTCCGGCAAGAAGTTCATCGCTGACGTGGATTGTGTCGGTACGCCCCTTAACGAAGGCACTGACGGCTTCGACTTCACGGTTACCGGAAACGGCTGCAAGAACGACATCCTCTACACCACTGACGGCAAGATCACCCTCGACGACGACTGCAAGATCGTTGACCTGGACGGCAAGGCTGTCAAGGCCAAGGACATCGAGGCAGGCGACGTTGTGTACGTTGTCTACGCTCCCAAGACCGACTATGCCGCTTACATCTATGTGACCGGCGTGAACACCATTGAAGAAGATGCCGCTGCTGCTCTGGCTGCTGCCAAGACCAATGCTAAGACTGCCATCGATGCCTATGTGAATGCTCTGGTTGGTGCTTATGGCGTTTCTGCGAATGATCTGAAGACTGTTATTGACGCTCAGAAGGGTGCTGTTGACAATGCTAAGACTGTGGCAGAAGCGGAAGCCATCGCTAAGATGAACGGTAATAATGTTGTAGGTACCGCTCAGGTTGCTCTGGAGGCTAAGGCTCTCGAGCTGTACAAGGCTGACGCTAAGGACAATCTGGCTGAATACGCTGCGAACGTTGAGAACACCGAAGATGTTATCGCTGCCGCAGAGGAAGCCATTGATGCCGCTGTGGACTTTGATGCTGTTGACACTGCCGTGAACGCTGCCAAGGATGCCATCGATGCCATCGATGCTACCGCTAAGATCATCGCTGCTATCGAGGCTCTGGACGGCATTGAGGTCAGCAAGAACATCGCTTATGATACTTATTTGACCAAGAACGATGCTCAGGTTCTGGTTAAGGCTAAGGTTGCAGCCATCACTAACCTGACTGCTGCTGCTGAGAATGGCATCTCTGTTCAGGCTCAGACTTACGCCCCCCTTGCTGAGGGTCATACTGACAACTTCGACTTTGTTGTTACCGTCAAGGGTGGCAAGATGAACAATGTTGCTGCAAGCGAGACCACCATTACGGTCACCATCAACGTGATTGTTTCCGCTAACTAAGATTTCTCTTAGGTCGTAGACCGCAAAAAACTTTCCATAAGTTTTACAGCCCCGAACCAGACGGTTCGGGGCTGTTTTTTCAGGTTGCCGACTCGGCAGTGTGGTCATAACCCAGTATCACATAGTAGTAGGGGATGGTGTGGTTAAGCTGTGCGGCAGCTTTGGAGGTGCTGTAGTAGGAGACGCTGTTCTCTCCCCAGCTGACATTCAGCGTGTCCGAAGCGTTGGCAGTGGTGAACACCTTGTCGCGGAGAAATACGGCGCAGGAATAGGATACCATCATTCCCGTGCTGGCGTGCCCCACCAGAACAAGCACGGGGCAAAAGTCGCAGGTGATCGTGGTGGGATTGCTTGCGCCGTAGGTGCCGGTTCCGGTGTATGTGCCATAGGCAATGCGGCAGTTGTGCCCCGCTGCGCCGAGGTTTGCCGCAACCGCAGCGATTGCCGCCGCTCGCGCCGCGGCCTCGGCGTTGATATTGTTTTGCAGCGCTGCGTCCGCGTTCTGCCGCGCCGTCGTCTCCGCGCCGAGCGCGGCGGCGTTCGCTTTGCTTGTGCCGAGCGTGGTGATCGCGTCCGCGTTGGCCTTGATGGCGGCATCGAGCTTCGCGTTGTTGTCGTTGAAGTCCTCCATTTGAATGCGGTCGTCCGCATCCCATAAACTGAGCTGATAGTATTCGGTATGTTCCAAAATAAATCTCCTTTGTTGTGTTTCCCCCTCCCTGCGTCCGCGCTTGACAAACAGAAAAACGTCTGCTAATATAATAACAGAGGGTGCTGCGACAAGCGGTTAGCCCCTGTTAGTTAAGGTTTAGAATCAAATGATTGAAAACCGTCACTTGGCAGAGTGGCGGTTTCTGCTTTTTACAATCAATTGAAGCATCAGCTTTCGCAATGTCAAAGTGATCGTCAAACGCATATGTATCACCTCCCCTGTGGGGAGTGACCAACCGCCTACGTTTATGTGATACCCTCTGACGCACATGATAGCAAATCTGTTCGATTTTGTCAACGCCGCCGCGGAGAGGGTCTTGCCGTTGGCGGCTTTTTTGCGTCCGTTGCACCCCTGCGTCCAACAAAGCCTGATTTTTCGCTACATTGTTACAACAAAGTGACAAGCGATGAAATTATACAGCAGAACACGCTGCCGCAGACGAAAAAAACGAGACACGCGAAAACGTGTCTCGTTCGTGGTGCGGACTACTGGACTCGAACCAGTGACCTCGTGCGTGTGAAGCACGCGCTCTAACCAGCTGAGCTAAGCCCGCATATCACACAGGGCGCAGCAATGTGCGCCCTGCTTTTTGGTGACCCGTAGCAGATTCGAACTGCTGTTACAGCCGTGAAAGGGCCGTGTCTTAACCACTTGACCAACGGGCCATATGCTGCACGGGATGCTTTCGCATCCCGTGCGATGGTAGCGGCACCTGGATTTGAACCGGGGACACTGCGGGTATGAACCGCATGCTCTAGCCAGCTGAGCTATGCCGCCAAATCTGTCTGCTCGACAGGACAAGGGTTATTATAGCAAGAATGTCAGGTTTTTGTCAATAGTTTTTTCCCAAAAAATCAAAGAAAAATGCGAAAAAAGTGCGCGGAGAGAATCCCTCCGCGCACCCCTGCAAAATCCGGTTTTTTGGCTTAATACATGCCGTCCATGCCGCCCATGCCGGCAGGAGCTGCCGGAGCGGCAGGCTCGGGCTTGTCGGCAACGAGCGCCTCGGTGGTGAGCACCATCGCGGACACGGACGCAGCGTTCTCGAGCGCGGAGCGCGTGACCTTCGCAGGATCGACGATGCCGCTTGCGATCATGTCGCAGTATGCTTCCTTGTAAGCGTCGAAGCCGTAGCCGACCTTGCCGCTGGTCTTGATCTTTTCCAGCACCACGCTGCCGTCAATGCCGGCGTTCGCGGCGATCTGACGCACCGGCTCCTGCAGCGCCTTGACGATGATCTGCACGCCGGTCTTTTCGTCGCCATCGACCTCGGCGATCAGCTTTTCCACAGCACCCACGGCGTTGACGTAAGCCGTGCCGCCGCCGGCGACAATGCCTTCTTCCACGGCTGCGCGCGTGGCGTTGAGCGCGTCCTCGATGCGCAGCTTCTTTTCCTTCATTTCAGTCTCGGTAGCAGCACCGACCTTGATGACGGCAACGCCGCCGGCGAGCTTGGCAAGGCGCTCCTGCAGCTTTTCCTTGTCGTATTCGCTGGTGGTCAGACCGATCTGGCTGCGGATCTGGGCGACGCGGTCAGCGATCGCCTTCTTGTCGCCTGCACCGTCCACGATGGTGGTGTTTTCCTTGGTGACCTTGATCTGGCGTGCGCGGCCGAGCATGGAGATGTCAGCAGTCTTGAGATCGTAGCCAAGCTCCTCGGAAATGACCTGGCCGCCGGTGAGAATGGCGATATCCTGCAGCATTTCCTTGCGGCGATCGCCGAAGCCGGGCGCCTTGACGCACACAACATTGAGCGTGCCGCGCAGGCGGTTGACGATCAGGGTGCTGAGCGCTTCGCCCTCAACATCCTCGGCAACAATGACGAGCTTCTTGCCGGACTGGACGAGCTGCTCGAGAATGGGCAGAATGTCGGAAATGACGGAGATCTTCTTGTCGGTGATAAGCAGGTAAGCGTCGTCAATGACGGCTTCCATCTTCTCGGTATCGGTGACCATGTAGGGGGTGATGTAGCCGCGGTCGAACATCATGCCCTCAACGACCTCGCTGTAGGTCTCGGCGGTCTTGGACTCTTCAATGGTGATCACGCCGTCCGCGCTGACCTTTTCCATGGCTTCGGCAATCAGCTTGCCGATGAACTCGTCGCCGCTGGAGACGGTGCCGACGCGGGCGATATCGTCCGTGCCGTTGACCTTCTGGGAATTGGCCTTGATGGTTGCAACAGCGGTTTCGACAGCCTTTGCCATGCCCTTTTTCATCACGATGGGGTTGGCGCCGGCGGCGAGGTTCTTCAGACCTTCGCGCACCATGGCCTGCGCCAGAAGCGTTGCGGTGGTGGTGCCGTCACCGGCAACATCGTTGGTCTTGGTAGACACTTCACGCACGAGCTGCGCGCCCATGTTCTCAAACGGATCGTCCAGCTCGATCTCCTTGGCGATGGTCACGCCGTCGTTGGTGATCAGCGGTGCGCCGAACTTCTTGTCAAGCACGACGTTGCGGCCTTTCGGGCCGAGGGTGACCTTGACGGTATCGGCAAGGGTATTGACGCCGACTTCAAGAGCCTTGCGGGCCTCTTCGCCGGATTTGATCATTTTAGACATAATGTTGTTCCTCCTTGATATTATTCAACGATGGCGAGAATGTCGCTCTGACGGACGACGGTGTACTCCTCGTCGTCGATCTTGACTTCCGTGCCGGAATACTTGCCGGTGATGACCTTGTCGCCGACCTTGACGGTCATCACGACGTCGTGACCGTCAACCATGCCGCCGGGACCGACGGAGATAACTTCAGCGACAGACGGCTTTTCCTTCGCGCTGGCGGTGAGGATAATGCCGCTCTTGGTAGTTTCTTCGGCCTCGACCATCTTGAGGATGACGCGGTCAGCAAGCGGGGTGAGTTTCATGGGAATTGCCTCCTTATATATTATAAAATCATAAGCACATTTTGTCGGTTTAGCACTCATGGTAAAAGAGTGCTAACTGATGCTGCTATCATAACGCAACCGATATGGGTTTGCAAGAGAATTTTTCCGTTTTTTCTAAAAATTCACAGCTTGTTAAAAAAGCGTACAACAACGTACAAAAAAATTGCCGCCCGAAGGCGGCAATCGGTAAAGCGCATTATTTTGCGGTGGCGTTGGGGTCGCAGCCCGTGGGGCCGAAGAAGTTGAGCTTCTTGTCGGAAAGACGGAGCGTAATGTCGGTGGAGTGGGAGCACTCCCCGTCCAGACACGTCACGATATCGTCACCCTGAATGCGAACGACCTTGGCGTCCGACACACGGATAATGCCGGGCGGCACCTCACGGTAACGGCCGGAGCCGTATTTGCCGAAGAGGGCTGCGAACTGAAGTTTGCTGATCTTTTTGACCAGAATGGTATGCAGCAGCTCGTCGTTCATTCGTGCTTCGAGCATAGGTGTAAAGCCGCCGCCGTAGTGTCGGCCGTTGCACATGGCAACGAGGGCAAAATCGTCCTCGATCACTTCGTCATCGAGCGTGACCGTCCAGTGCTGACCGATGCCGCGTGCGACAAAGTTGACGGCGACACTGGCGAGATATGCACCCTTGCCGCTGATCGAAGAAGAAAAGTCGTGGACACTTTCCGCGATGCGCGCATCAATACCGGAGCAGGCGATCGTCAGGCATTGGATGCCGTTGCAGTCGATCAGATCAAGCTGCTGTACCTCCCCGTTCCAGAGATTTTCCGCATCCATAAACTTCGGCAGCATCTCAGGACCGAAATTTTTGAGAAAGTCGTTTCCGGTGCCGATGGGGATCACGGTCATGGCGGCATTGTCAAAGCCGGCGATGCCGTTTGCCACCTCGTTGACCGTGCCATCGCCGCCGCAGGCATAAAAGCGGACGGCATCGCCGGTCTCGGCGATGCTGCGTGTGAGCTGTGTGGCGTGACCGTGGGATTTGGTCAGCATACAGGACACATCAAGACCGTGCTTTTGTTCCAGTGCTTCTGCCATGGCATAGACACGCTGCCGATGATCCCTTTTTCCGGCAGCGGGATTAATGATAAAAATATGCTTCAAGCGTTTCGCCTCCAACAGACAAACTCTATCATAGACTATACTGCAAGGTGTTCGAAAAAAGCAAGGAACAGATTGTAAAAAATGCCGAATTCGAGAGAAAAGAAACCTTCTTAGCAAAATCTGAACAGGAATTTACAGCTTTTTCCCATACATAAACAGATCGCACTTGAGCATGCCGTTGTAGAGCTTGCGCTTCTTGTCCGCGATTCGGCCGAAGCAGCGCTCAAACTCGGTATGAGAGGAAAGCACATAAATGCGCCAGGTGTCGGGCAGCTTATCCATGGCTTTGCCGAAGGCGCGGTAAAGCTCCTCCGCCTCCTTCTGCTCCAGCAGACGCTCGCCGTAGGGCGGATTCGTCACAATGCGGCCGTACATACCGCCCCAGTGGAAGCGCGTGGCATCATCGAGCTCGAACTTCACGATGTCATCCACCTCGGCAAGCGCGGCATTGTGTCGCGCTATTTCCACCGCCTGCGGATCGATGTCGCCGCCCCAGATCTCATAGCGGCCGTTAAATTCCTTGTCCATCGCCTCGTCTGCGGCATCAAGCCAGATTTTCTTGTCAAGCATATCCCAGTGCTGGGAAGCAAAGCTGCGGTTGAGACCGGGGGCGCGGTTTTTGGCAATGAGCGCGGCTTCAATGGCGATCGTGCCGCTGCCGCAGAAGGGATCGCAGAGAGGATCGCGCCCGTTGTAGTGCGAAAGCTGCACCATCGCAGCGGCAAGCGTCTCGCGCAGCGGTGCCGCAACGCCTACGGCGCGGTAGCCGCGCTTATAAAGCCCTTCGCCGGAGGAGTCAAGACCGATCATGACCTCATCTTTCATAATGGAAAAGCGGATCTGACAGCGTCTGCCGGTTTCAGGCAGCTGGGCAAGGCCGTATTTCTGCCCCAGACGCTCGACGATCGCCTTTTTGACGATCGACTGGCACGCAGGCACGGAGTGAAGCGTGGAGTTGATGGAGTAGCCCGTGACGGGAAACTCGCCGTCGCGCGGGATCCAGTTCTCCCATGCAATGGCTTTCGTGCCCTGGAAGAGCGCTTCAAAGTCGGTCGCGTGGAAGGTGCCGAGCACGACGATCACGCGCGCGCCACAGCGCAGGTTAATGTTCAGACGCGCGATGTCGGCCTCCGTTCCCTTGCAGAGAATGCGGCCGTTGTCCACGGTAACATCGGACAGTCCCAGTTTTTTGATTTCGTTTCCCACCAGACTTTCCAGCCCCAGCAGGCACGGTATGGCAAAGGTAAGCATGCGTCGTCTCCCAGTTTCTTTTTTTTACAGTATAACGGATGGGAACAAAAAGTGCAAACCCCACGTCAAAAAAATAACAGTAGTAATATAAGGGATTTTCTGGTATACTAAACGAAGAGCCTCGTGCAGAGGGGAAAACTGCGGAAAAACGAAGATGTAAACTTAAAGTTGCGCGAAAAAACAGCCGTGCAAATTAAAGTTGGTGGAAAAACGGTCGAAAAATGCGATACTTGGGATAGACAGAGAAAGGGAAGGTCACAACAATGGCATTTGGCGAAAGGCTGCAGGAGGTTCGCAGGCAAAGCGGATTGACGCAGGAGGAGTTTGCAGAGCAGCTTCAGGTATCCAGGCAGTCCGTTTCTAAGTGGGAATCATGCCGCGGCTACCCGGAAATGGAGAAGATCATTTATATCTGCAACCGCTTCGGGGTGACGATGGACGGACTTTTCGAGGAAGAGGTGCCGCGCGCAAGAGATCTGCCGTGTCAGGAGCAGCGACTCAAGACAAACACGCTGGGAAGTGAGCTCTCCAATTTTTATACGAATCTTTCCCCCTATAACAAGTGTATCGCGTTTTCCCTGCTGTTTGTTTTTGTGTTATTGGGCCCAGCGTATGTGTACTGCATGCGAAGTCTGAAAGGAGGAGCAGATGAAATGATGACCGTTATTTGGATCGCCGCGATCATTGTGTTCGGAATTGCAGAGGCGGCAACGGCGGGACTGGTGTCCATCTGGTTTGTCGCCGGCAGCATCGCGGCGCTTGTCGCGTGTGAGCTTGGCGGCGCACTGTGGCTTCAGTTTGTGCTTTTTCTGGTAGTGTCCGTTTTTGCGCTGGTGGCAACACGTCCGCTTGCGCGCAAGGTGCTTGACAAAACCATCACCCCCACCAATGCCGACCGTGTGCTGCGCCACAGCGCCAAGGTGACGGAGACGGTGGACAATGAAAATGCTGTCGGCGCGGTCTACATTGACGGAAAAACCTGGAGTGCGCGCAGCGAAGACGGGGAGATCATTCCCGCGGGAGAGATCGTAACGATTGTGAAAATGGAGGGCGTGAAGCTCTTCGTGAAAAAAGAAAAGGAGAATTGATTATGCCGAATTTTATCAGCTACATTGGAATCATCATTTTGATCGCGCTGGTGCTGCTCGTGGTTGTGAGCAACATTCAGATCGTCCAGCAGTCACGCGCCTACGTTGTTGAGCGCCTGGGTGCTTACAGCGCCACGTGGAGCGTCGGCCTTCACTTCAAGATTCCGTTTATTGAGCGCGTTGTGAAAAAGGTCTCGCTCAAGGAGCAGGTCGCGGACTTCGATCCCCAGCCGGTGATCACCAAGGATAACGTCACCATGCAGATCGACACCGTCATTTACTTCCAGATCACCGACCCCAAGCTTTATACCTACGGCGTGGAGCGTCCGATGAACGCCATCGAAAACCTGACCGCCACTACGCTTCGTAACATTATCGGCGATATGGAGCTTGACCAGTCCCTCACCAGCCGCGACATCATCAACGCCAAGATGCGCTCCATTCTCGATGAAGCCACCGATCCGTGGGGCATTAAGGTCAACCGTGTGGAGCTGAAGAACATTCTGCCGCCGAAGGAAATCCAGAATGCGATGGAAAAGCAGATGAAGGCCGAGCGCGAACGCCGCGAATCCATTTTGCAGGCAGAAGGTCAGAAGCAGAGCCAGATCCTCGTTGCCGAGGGTGAAAAGCAGTCCATGATCCTGCGTGCCGATGCCGAAAAGCAGGCCGCCATTCTCAAGGCGGAAGCAGAGCGCGAGGCTGCGATCCTGCGCGCCGAGGGTGAAGCCGAGGCGATTCTCAAGACGCAGACGGCTCTTGCCGACTCCATCAAGCTGATGAATGCGGCAAACCCGAACGACCAGGTCGTCAAGATCCGCGCCCTCGAAGCCTTCCAGAAGGCTGCCGACGGCCAGGCGACCAAGATCATTGTTCCCAGCGAGATCCAGGGCCTTGCCGGTCTTGCTGCCGGCTTCAAGGGCCTTTTGGAGAACGAAAAGAAGTAAACAAACCATACCGGTGCAAACAGTCTGAAGCGGTGCCCTATCGGGCACCGCTTATTCTTTTTGACAATCCTTGTCCACTTATAGAAAAAACAAATAAAATAAGAAAAACAAAAGTTATAATCAATTTGCAATTTGGAAATTGTTGTTGTATGATTCCGCCAAGGAACGCGAGAGAGGTTAAATATTTTTGGTTATTTTGACCGACAGCGCGCTGCAGTAAACAAAAAAATGAGGTCGGAAAAGTATGATAAGCATGATTTGGTACATTATCCTGGGCGTGGTCGTCCTTTCCTTGGCATACGTTGCCTTTAATTACCTCCGCATTCGCGCTCTTCCCGAAGGCACGGAGGAGATGTCCGAAATGGCGGGCATCATTCGCAGCGGTGCCGAAACATTTTTGAAGACGGAATTTAAGACGATCGCCATTGTGGTCCTTGTCGTCGCAGCCGTTTTCAGCCTGTTCGTGGAAAAGACGAGCGGCATCACCTTTATCATCGGTGCTGCGATGAGCAGTGCCGTGTGCGTGCTCGGTATGCGCAGCGCAACTTACGCCAACGTTCGCACGGCGAACAAGGCGCGCGAAACGCTCAACATCGGAGAGACGGTCAAGGTTGCCCTTTGCGGCGGCAGCATCAGCGGTCTGAGCGTTCAGGCGTTCGGTATGCTGGGACTGACGCTGATCCTGCTGATCTGGGGCATTGATCTTCATGCGGTCGGCACGGGACTGATTGCCAATCTGGAGTGCAATCCGTCCATTATGCGCATCACCACCTACTCCCTCGGCTGCTCCATTGTTGCCATGTTCAACCGCGTTGCGGGCGGCAACTATACCAAGGCTGCCGATATTTCCTCCGATATTCTTGCCAAGCTTCGCCACGATATGCCGGAGGATGACAGCCGCGTCCCCAATGTCATCGCAGACTTTATCGGCGACAATGTCAACGATATCGCCGGCAACTGCTCCGACCTGCTCGAGAGCTTTGTTGCTACCATGGCTGCCGCCATTATGATCGCTGTCACGATCTACAATAACGCGCTCTTCAATGCGGATCTGAGCATCACGGAAGCGACCTTTGAAGCAACGTGCCGCTTCCCCATCGTCCTTGCCTGTGTCGGCCTTCTCGGCTGCCTGTTCGGTCTGGGCCTTGCCGCTGTGCGTAAGATGGGCGACAATCCCTCCCGTGAGCTGGATCTTGCCACCTGGGTTTCCGCCGGCATGACGATCGCACTGAGCCTGATTGCTGCCTACATCATCTTTAAAGATCTGCCGCTTTATGCGGAGTTCCGCTTCGGCTGGATCACCCCCTGGATCTCCAGCGTTCTCGGTATCGTCAGCGGTATTGCGATCGGTTCCATTACGGAGTATTACACCAGCACGGATTTCAAACCCACCCGTGAGCTTGCCGAGCTTGCTACCGAGGGCGAAGCATTCGTCATCACCAAGGGCGACGCCATTGGTTCCCGTTCCTGCCTGCTGCCTGTTCTCGTGATCGGCATTGCCCTGTTTGTCTCCGGCAAACTCTGCGGCACCTATGGCATTGCGCTTTCCGCGCTCGGTATGCTTGCCTTCGTCGGCGCAACGGTCTCCATTGATGCGTTTGGCCCCATCGCCGATAACGCCGGCGGTCTGGCGGAATCCTGCCATCTGGATGCGAATGTCCGCGTGATTACGGATAAGCTTGACGCGGTCGGCAACACCACCGCTGCCATCGGCAAGGGTTTTGCCATCGGCTCCGCTGCATTTGCTACTGTCTCCCTGATCGTTGCCTATGTCGGCAACTACACCGCGCTTGGTGCTGAGCCTATTTTGAACATGGCATCGTTCGTGGTCGTCTCCGGCGGTATCATCGGCGGTGCGCTGATTGAATACTTCTCCGCCCTGCTGACCGACAACACCATCGAATCTGCCCGCCTGATGGCGGACGAGGGCGACCGCCAGCTTTCTGTCCCCGGCGTGCTGGAGGGCAAGGTGAAGCCCGACTACAACCGCTGCATTGAAATGGCTGCCAAGCAGGCGCTGCGCAAGATGCTGCTGCCGTCCGTGCTGGCTCTGATGATCCCCATTGTCGGCGGTTTCCTGTTCGGCGTTGAGTTTGTCGGCGGTATTCTGATCGGCGCAACCGTCGTTGCGATCCCGCGTGCGATCTTCATGGGCAACTCCGGCGGCGCGTTCGACAATGCGAAGAAGTACATCGAAAGCGGCTCGCTTGAAGGTCACGGCAAGGGTTCCGCTGCGCACAAGGCATCTGTCACCGGCGACACCGTCGGCGATACGCGCAAGGACGTTGTCGGCGTTGCACTGGATATCTTCATCAAGACCATGTCCACGGTTGCCAACACCTTCTGCTCCGTGTTCGCCCACATCACCTTCATCGGCTGAGCAGAGCAGAGACAAGAGATAAAAAAACAAGGGGCTGAAAAACAGCCCCTTGTTTTTGCTTTTTCTACCATTGATGGCGCAAAGCCGTCTTGCATGAATGGGTGCTGATATGGTACAATATCAGCAATGAAAATGTTTGGAGAAAAATGACAAATGAAGGCAGTACGGGACTATCCCAAATGTATCATTACGGCGAAGGGAACGCGCTGGGTCGAGGGAGGACACCCCTGGATTTATGACGCGGAGGTCGTGCGCGAAGAGGGCGCGGCGGAAAACGGCGCGCTGGTGGACGCGGTGAGTGAGAAGGGGAAATATCTCGGCACCGGCTTTTTGAGCAGAAGCAGCAAGATTCGCGTGCGGCTCATTTCCCGCAACGCGAACGACAGGTTTGACGCGGCGTTCTGGAAGCGGCGTGTGCGCTATGCATGGGACTACCGCAAAACGGTGATGGGCGCAGACGTATCCTGCTGCCGTCTTATTTTCGGTGAGGCGGACGGCTTCCCGGGACTGACGGTGGATCGCTTTGGCGACATTCTCGTGACGCAGACGCTCTCGCTCGGCATGGAGCGCGTTAAGGACGTCGTGTTTCCGCTGCTCGTTGAGGTTTTGCGCGAGGACGGTGAGCAGATCAACGGCATTTTTGAGCGCAACGATGTTGCCATCCGCGAAAAGGAGGGGCTTGCGCAGGATAAAGGCTGGTATCCGCTCAGCGGCCTGCCTGTACCGGCAGACACCGTGACGGAGATCTGTGAAAACGGCGTTTATTACCGCGTCGATGTGGAAAACGGACAGAAAACGGGCTTCTTCCTTGACCAGAAGTACAATCGTCTGGCGGTGGCGAAGATTGCCAAGAATAAGCGCGTGCTGGACTGCTTCACGCACACCGGCTCCTTCGCGCTCAACGCGGCAAAGGGCGGCGCAGCGCACGTGACGGCCGTGGATATTTCCGAAAGCGCGATCGAAATGGCGCGCACCAACGCAAGACGCAACGCCCTGGACGACCGCATGGACTTCTTGGCAGCGGATGTATTCGAGCTGCTGCCGAAGCTGGAGGCGGAGGGTGGAAAGCCCTATGATTTTATCATTCTTGATCCGCCGGCGTTTACCAAGTCGAGGAAAACGGCGGATAATGCCGAGCGCGGCTATAAGGAGATCAATCTGCGCGCACTGCGGCTGCTGCCGCGCGGCGGCTATTTTGCCACCGCCTCGTGCAGTCACTTTATGCCGCATGAGCGCTTTGAAAGAATGCTGCGCTCCGCGGCTCTGGACGCAGGTGTGGAGCTTAAGCAGATCGAAGCGCGTCAGCAGGCAGGCGACCATCCGATTTTGTGGAACGTTCCGGAGACGGACTATCTGAAATTTTACCTGTTCCAGGTCATTTGAGGGGGACTGCCTCCTCGCGCCGACAGGGGAAGGAAACAAAAACCAGTAAGAAGGGAGCGCGAAAGACATGGAAGCAAATTTTGCGGCGGAGGAAAGACGGTTTAAAAAGGGCGAGATTATCTGCAACAAAAGTGAGTACAAGCGCGAGATGTACAACATTCTTCTCGGCAGTGTCGCGGTTTACTCTGACTTTGGCACGCCGGAGCAGAAACAGGTCGAAGAGCTGGGCGAGGGGGAGTTTCTCAACGTGATCAGCTTTCTCGAAGCGCGCCCGCGCAAGACAGTTGCCGTTGCACTGGAGACAACGGTGGTCGATGTGATCACAAAAGAGAATTTTGAGTCATTTTTTGAGCGCCGCCCGGCGAAAATCATGCAGCTGCTGCAAAATCTCAGCGCACGCATTCGCCACCTGACGGCGGACTATCTGGAGGTTTGCCGCCGGCTCGAGGAGCATCCGGAGGTGGATAAAATCAAGGAAGAGCACCACGATTGGTACGAACAGCACGAGGAGATCTACCAGACGATCTTCCGCATGGTCTCTCAGAAGGATTAAAAGGAGTCATATAAATGTGCGCCGCGAAACAGCGGCGCACATTTTATGTTGAATGTTTTCAGCTGAGAGGATCAGGATCGGAGGACAGCGAAGAAAAATATTCATAGTACGGCATAAGAAAGCGGAACCCCTTCAGGATCTCGTCATACAAATCTGGGGTGAATAGAATGCCCTCGGGATTATCCTCGTAGCCGATGACAAGGTTCTTGCGGTTGTACCACGGGTTGAGCAGTTTGCCCACATCGCCCTTGGGACGCTTATACTCCGGGCCGTCAAGCCGAAAGCGGGACTTGTTTAAGCGGCGCGCAAGTGACTCAAGCACCTTCGGTTCACGCTCAATGCGTGCGCGGAGCTTGGCAGCGGTGGGCGCATCCATATCCCAGAAGCCGCAGCCGTAGCTGAAGTAATTCGGCGCGATTTCAAAATAAAGCGCGGGGCGACCGCGGCGCTCGTCACTCGGCCGCTCAAGCACCAGCCACAGGTGATCCTTATACGGGCCGCGTCCGTGCAGGCGGCGTGCATCGCGGTAGATGCGGCAGACATGGCTTTGCAGCTGCGCGTCGGGGAATGTCTCGTTCATGGCGGACAGCAGCTGCGCGGCAAGCTCGCGCAAAGGACGGTCGAGGAAGTCGAGATAGTCCTGCTTGTGGGCAAGAAACCACTCGCGGTTGTTGTTGAATTTGATGCCCCAGAGAAAATCGACGGCATTTTGAGAAAAGCCTTGAAACATGGTATTACCTCGTATTCGTGTGGTTGCTTTTTGCGCAGATGTACAGTCGTTATTATATCGCGGTTTCGATAAAAAAAGCAAGAGTGCACAGCCTGAGAGAGCTGACAGAGAGCCGGACGAAAGATGCCGCCTGTCGTATCGATCTGTTTTCGACAAAAATCTTGTTTTTTTTCAGAATCTTTGTTATCCTTTTGCTATCAGCTTTTACAGGTATTTCCATGACAGAGAGTGCGAAATGGCGCAAAAGCTATCATCAGAACGCGCAAGGAGGTGGGAGAATGAAGCAATACAGCGAAGAGGAACTGCATCTTTTGACCAAGGTGCTGCCGAACGTTGCGATGCAGCTGCGCGGTGCGATGGCAAATGTCTACGCTTCCGCACAGAGTCTGGTGCCGCCGCAGGCACGGGATCAGGACGAAAAACTGGATCAGACTGCCTCTGTCTTTTCACTGAGCTATTATCAGATGTACCGCGTGATCGAAAACTTAAGCGATGCCGGCAAGCTTGCCGAAGTGGGACTGTTTCCGCGGTATGATGGCGACATTGTGGGACTGTGCCGCGAGATCTGCGAAAAAACCGAGGGACTGTTTGCAATGAACGGTGTGACGCTTGCGTTCTCCGCCGATCGGGAAAGCTGCATGATCGGCATGGATGCGGAGCGGATCAAGAGGATGCTTTTGAATCTTCTGTCCAATGCGCTGAAGTTTACACCGCGAGGCGGAACCGTATCCGTGCGCGTGAAAACGGGCGGGAAATTTGTTCTGCTCAGCGTTGCCGACACCGGCTGCGGGATCGCTGCCGATCGGCTCGATACGATTTTCGACCGGTTTTTGGAGACGGATCGCTTCGACCCCGTACCGCACGGACTCGGTCTCGGGCTTGCCATTTGTCGACGCATTGCGCAGGGACACGGCGGAAGGATCGTGGCAGAGTCAGAAGAAGGCAAAGGTGCGACCTTTACGGTGTCCTTGCCGAACGAAAAGTCAATGGAGAGCCGGCTGCATGATGTGAAGATGGACTATCACGGCGGCTTTAACCCATATTTGGTGCAGTTGTCCGATGCGCTGCACCCCGAGGCATTTACGCAGAAGTATTTGGATTAATGAAAAAGGTTTTGATTGCAATGAGCGGAGGTGTGGATTCCTCCGCGACCGCAGTTCTGCTCCGGAAGCAGGGATATGAATGTGACGGCGCCACGCTTGCGCTGTGCGGCAATGATGTTGCCGACGCAAGGGCAGTCTCCGAAAAGCTGGGCATGAAGTTTTTTGTGTTTGAGGAATCGCAGCGATTTGCCTGCTCCGTGATGGACAAATTCGTGTCCGAGTATTGTGCCGGCAGGACGCCGAACCCCTGTATTGACTGCAACCGCGAGCTGAAGTTCGGCGCATTCTTGGACCGCGCGCTGGAGATGGGCTACGACTACATCGCCACCGGGCATTACGCCCGTGTGGACTATGACGAAGTGAGCGGCCTTTACCGCCTGCTGCGCGGCAGGGATCGCGGTAAGGATCAGAGCTATGTGCTCTACCAACTCACGCAGCGCCAGCTCTCTCACCTGCTGCTGCCGGTGGGCGAATTTGATAAGCCGCAGATTCGAGCCGAGGCTGCCGAGGCAGGTCTGCCCAACGCGGATAAGAAGGACTCTCAGGACATCTGCTTTATTCCGGATGGTGACTATTACCGCTTCCTGTGCGAGTACGGAAATGTTCATGCGCCCGAGGGAAACTTTGTGGACAGGGACGGCAAGGTGCTTGGTCGGCACCGGGGACTGATCGGCTATACGACCGGTCAGCGCAAGGGCCTCGGCGTCAGCGGCGGACGGCCGCTGTATGTGATCTCCAAAAATGCGGCGGACAATACAGTGCTGTTGGGCGATAATGCAGAGCTGTTCGCCTCCACCCTTCTTGCCTCCCGGGTGAACTGGATTTTGGGCGAGCCGACGGGTGAGGTGCATTGCACCGCCAAGACGCGCTACAGCCAAAAAGAGTGCGAATGTGTCGTCATGCCATTGGGGGACGGCACGGTGCGCGTCAAGTTTTCCGAGCCGCAGCGCGCCATTACCGCAGGACAGGCAGTCGTCTTTTATGACGGCGAGATCGTCCTTGGCGGCGGCACAATAGAAAAGACCCTGTAAAAAAATGAACTGCTTCCCGTCAAGAGGACAATGAAATAATATAAAGATTTTATAGGA
>JAUMWI010000060.1 GCA_030529725.1 Eubacteriales bacterium
TTCTTCTGGTGCTTGTCAAGTTTCGTTGTTTAATTTACAAGGTACACGCTCCGGCACTTTAACCGCGGAACAGGTGTTACTATACTACCCTTTCCCTCCTTTGTCAATACCTTTTTCCGAGTTTTTTAAGAAATTTTTATAAGATTTGAGGGGAGACAAACCTATGTTATAATGGTATAATAAGTAACACCGTTTTGCAGGAGGTGAACCGATGCAATTCTGTTCCTTGGATACCACATTCGGAAAGCTGGAGCGGCGCGAAATCATCTTTTCTCCCGGCCTCAACATTATCGAAGCGCCGAACGAATCCGGAAAATCTACCCTATGCGCCTTCCTGCGCACCATGCTCTACGGATTGAAGACCGGCGAACGCGGCGCATTGGCGGATAAAAACCGCTACGCCCCCTGGTCAGGCTCACCAATGCGCGGTACGCTCTCCTTGATAACGGAGCAAGGCCCTATCACTTTGCAGCGCAGCACAGTGCGTGCCAACGCACCGATGGGCTCGTTTTCTGCTCTCTACACCGGAACCGGCGATTCGGTCAGCGGACTGACTGCCGCCGACTGCGGCGAACAGCTTCTCGGCGTTTCGCGCGAAGTTTATGAGCGCAGCGCATTTATTCGCCAAAGTGGCCTCGCCATTGATTCCGACGCAGAACTTGAGCGCCGCATCGCCGCACTGATCACCACCGGCGAGGAGGGCAGCTCCTACAGTGAGACGGTCAAGGCTCTTAAGAAGCAGCTCAACTCCCACCGCCACAACAAGAGCGGACAGATTCCTGCATTGGAGCAGTCGATCTCCGAAGATGCGTCCGCTCTTTCCGAATTACAGGTGTTGGAATCGCAGCACAAGTCTGCCGAAACCGGGCTTGCCGAGCTTCAGGCAGAGCAGGCCGATCTCAAACGCAAGCTTTCCCTGCACGATGCCGCCGATCAGCTTGAGCAGCTTCAGGCGCTGCGCGAGGCAAAGCACGCCGCCGAAGATGCCGATGCAAAGGCAGAAGCCTTTTATCGCACGATGTCAGCAGAAAAGACGCCTCCGCGTGAGGTGCTTGAGCAGAGCAGAGCGAAGCTCCACACACTGGAGGAACTGATCGCACAGCGCACGGAAGTAGAAAAAAAGCGCAGCGTGGTGCAAACGGAGCTTGCGGAGTTTGATGCCACCGCGCAGCGAAAGAGGACTCTGCCCATTATAAGCGTTGTGATGTGTATCGCCGCCGCGCTGTCGGCGCTCGGTGCGGTTCTTTTCGCCTGCCGTCCGCTAACCGTCCCTACCGTCATGTGCGGCATTCTGTGTGCCGCCTGCGCTGCTGCCGCCATCTATCTCCGCAGGCGCGATTCCACCGCGGTGCTGGCGCAGCAGCACGAGCGGAGTCTTCTCGCGGATGCTGTCAGCGAAGCGGAAGCCGCGTGTGCCGTTCTTGACGCCGCCTATGCGTCGCAATCCGATGCGCTGCTTACGGACATTCCGGTATCGGATATCAGCCTTGCTTCCGCCTACATCACAGATGCTCTCTCACGCCGCGAGACACATCAACAGCTTGTGCGCGAGGCACAAATGGCGCAGATGCAGTACGAGTTTCTGCAAAAGCACGCGCCCAAGAACGTCCCGGAGCAGACAGTTAAGCGTCCTGCGCACAGCCGTGAAGAGCTGCGGCGTCTGCTGTCCGAAAACGCCGCTCGCTGCAGTGAACTGCAGCGCACGGCAGACTACACTGCTGGACGCATTCGTGCCATCGGTGACCGGGCTGATTTTGAGAATGCGCTTATTCAAAAGCGCAGCAGACTCGGTGAGCTGGAGATGGAGTATGAAGCCATTGCCCTCGCCATGGATTCGCTCGAACGTGCGAATACGATTCTGCAAAACCGCTTTTCTCCTGCGCTCGGGGCACGCGCCGCCGAGCTGTTCTCGCAGCTGACCGACGGAAAGTATCAGAAAGTACTGCTCGACCGCTCGTTTAAGGCGTTTGCCGAGGAAAGCGGCCTCTCCGTCTCTCGGGATGCCGTACTTTTAAGTCAGGGTGCCGCCGACCAGCTCTACCTTGCTGTCCGTCTGGCGATCTGTGAGCTTGTCCTGCCCGCAGAGAAAAACATTCCGCTCATCCTTGATGACGCACTGATCAATTTTGACGACACGCGCTGCGCCGCAGCGTTGGAGCTTCTTCTTAAGGAAGCAGAAAACCGTCAGATCCTGCTGTTCACCTGTCAGTGCCGCGAGAGTGCGTACCTGGCAGGTCGCGAGGGTGTGACGCTGCTTTCCCTGTAACCGCTCCGGCAAGTCTGTCTTTTCGATTCGATATTTAGATATTTATATATAAGGAGTTTCAATATGAGTGAATGCACACACAACTGCTCCACCTGCAGCGAAAGCTGCGGTGAGCGCAAAGCTCCGCAGTCCTTCCTCAAGGAGCATCACCGTGACGCTCGTGTCGGTAAGGTCTACGGTATCGTGTCCGGCAAGGGCGGCGTTGGAAAATCTATGGTGACCAGCCAGCTTGCCGTCGCGCTTTCCCGCCGCGGCTACAAGGTCGGCATCATGGATGCCGATGTGACCGGGCCGTCCATTCCCAAAGCCTTCGGGATTCAGGATAAGGCAGTCGGTTCGGAAACCGGACTTTTCCCCTGCGTCAGCAAACACGGTATCGAGGTCATGTCGATCAACGTCCTGCTCGACGATGAGACCGATCCCGTCATCTGGCGCGGCCCCGTCATCGGCGGTGTCGTGAACCAGTTCTGGACAGATGTGATCTGGGATGTAGACTACCTGCTTGTCGATATGCCGCCCGGCACGGGCGATGTGTCGCTCAATGTGTTCCAGTCCATTCCCCTAAACGGCATCGTGATCGTCACCTCTCCGCAGGATCTTGTGAGCATGGTCGTGGAAAAGGCGGTCAAGATGGCAGAGAAGATGGCGGTTCCCATTGTCGGTCTTGTCGAAAACATGAGCTATATCACCTGTCCCGACTGCGGCAAAATACTCTATCTCTTCGGCGAAGGCAAGTCGGCAGAAGCCGCTGAGCGCCATGGTCTGCCGCTGCTGGCGCAAATGCCGATCGACCCGAAGCTCGCCTCCCTGGTCGATGCAGGCAGGATCGAAGAGTTCGAGGGCAGCTGGCTCGAAAATGTTGTTGACGCGCTGTGATTCGTACAAAAAGAACGCTTTCCGTCAGGGAAGCGTTCTTTTTTTCATCTTACATCTTACAGCTTACAGCTCGTTAATCAGGTTGACGTAGAACTCGCAGGCATCGGCAACCTGATTCGGATCGCAGCACTCATTGGTCATGTGTGCAAGCTTATAGTCTCCGGGGCCGAAGCCAATACACGGGATGCCGCGTGCCACCGGAACGATTGCATTCGTTCCGAAGTCCCAGAAATGATATTTCTCCGGCGAGGTGCCGAATGTCTCCCCATACGCGCGGTTGCAGGCAATCGTCAGGGCGTGGTCGTCCGCAATGCGCCACGGATCGTCCGCCGGTTCGTAGGAGAGTACCTCCCCCCTCCAGCTTGTGTGCGTCAGCGTGCCAAGCCCCCATGTCGCGCGTTTGCCGGCAATCAGCGCATCAAGCTCGGCATACGCCTGCCTCACTGTCTCGCCGAGATAGAGTCGGCGATCAAGATAGATCTCGCACTCACTTGGCACCGCATTGAGCGAGGCTGTCACGCAGGAGATGCTTGACAGCGCGATCGTACCGCCGTTCCCCTCGCGCAGTGCCTTGTTCAGCGCATCCACCCGCGTGATGATCTCCGCCATCTCATAGACGGCATTGATGCCTTTTTCCGGGGCAGAGGCGTGCGCCGATACGCCGTGCGTTTTGATGCGGGCCTGCACCTTTCCCGTATGTCCGAGCGTGATCTGATTGTCGGACGGCTCGCAAATAATGCAGTAGTCCGGCTTCACACCGCTGTCGTTATAAAAGTTTGTAAGGCATGAACCGTCGCAGTACTCTTCGCACACCGATGCCGTGATATAAACCGTTTTCTCTTCAAGCAGTCCCGCCCTTTTGGCGAGTGCCGCCGCATAGACCGATGCACTCAGTCCGCTCTTCATATCCACTGAGCCGCGTCCGTAGACCATACCGTCCACCATCTCCGCAGAGAACGGCGGTGCCGCCCAGTTTTCGGCATCGTCCGCGCGGACGGTATCCATGTGTGAATCAAAATGAATGACCCTTCGACCTGTACCGACCCTGCCGACTACGTTGCCCACACGGTCGATATACGCCTCATCAAAGCCAAGCCTCTTCATTTCCGCAAGGACAAGCTGTGCGATCTCGCTTTCCTCGTCAGAATAGCTGCGCGTGCGAATGGCGCTGCGGTAAAAATCCAGCAGCTCCCTCTCGATTTTTTCGCTGACAAAACGGCGCTCTCCCATAGCAGCTACCCTC
>JAUMWI010000033.1 GCA_030529725.1 Eubacteriales bacterium
CGATGCGGTCGCGGCAACCTATGCACCGGGACTGATCGGTGCGGTGCTGGTGGGGCTGAACTATGCCAAGTCGGTCGCCTATGCGCTCGGTGTGCCGCTCATTCCCGTGCATCATATCCGCGGTCATATCGCAGCGAATTATCTGGCATTTCCTGATTTGGAGCCGCCGTTTCTCTCGCTTTGCATGTCCGGCGGCAACACACTGCTCGTCGATGTGAAGTCCTATACCGATTTTGCGCTCCTCGGCGCCACGCGCGACGATGCCGCGGGCGAGTGCTTCGACAAGGCGGCGCGTGTGCTCGGCATGCCGTATCCCGGGGGCAAGCCGATGGACGAGCTGGCGAGGCAAAGTGAGGGCGGTGTATACGATCTGCCGCGCGCAAGCGTGGCGGGCTGCGAGCTGGATATGAGCTTCTCGGGTCTTAAGACCGCGGTGGTCAACCTTGCCCACAATGCGGAGCAATCGGGAAAACCGCTTGACCGCGCGGCACTTGCCCGCGATTTTACGCAGGCAGTCATCGATGAGCTGGTGCCGCGTACCATGCGTGCCGCCGAGCTGAGCGGACGCAAAACGATCGTTGCCGCCGGCGGTGTCGCAGCAAACTCGTTTATCCGCCATGCGCTGCAAAGCGAGTGCGATAAGCGAGGGTATCGGCTGTACCTGCCGCCGCTGAAACTTTGCGGCGACAACGGTGCTATGATCGGCGCGCAGGGATACTATGAATACCTTGCCGGTGCGCGTGCGGATCTGTCGCTTAATGCCTATGCGACCCGTGATATTGATGATCCGATCTGCACCTACACCGCAGAATCATAACAAAACGGAGTATATGCCGCAGCCTGTAAAGGACTGCGGCTTTTCTTTTTGAAAGGCATCGGGTAAAACTTGCATAATTTGGGCGTTATGGAAAGGAATCGAAGAATTGTTCGCTCAATTTGGCGGAAAACAAATAATTATGTAAATTTGAAAATGTGCTGATCTGAGTAGGTACCTCTTAAATGAATTTAGATAATAGGGGGGAAAATAATAGGAAAAGAGGAAAAGTTTCGTTTTTGGGACTGTGGAAAAGCCTGTGGAAACTGTGGATAACTCGTTGTAGAATTTGTTTATTGAAAATATTATGTAAATTTGCAGAGAAAGTACGGAACGAGACGAACGAGAAAAGGAAAAGGTTGAAAAATGCGCAAAAAAAGGAAAGTTTGTCTGCTTTAAAAAAAAATAGCAGAGAGGAAAAATGTCGAATAATAGATAAAAGTGAAAAACGCTGTCGATTTTTTTGCAAGAAAAAAGTCTTTAATACTATCTGTATATTCTTGCGTTTTTTTCGAAAAAGAAAAAGTTCCGGTTTGTATTGACGAAACACTTTTTGTGTGTTAAAATACACCTCGCGTTTGAAAAGCGTTTGCTGGTGTAGCTCAGCAGGTAGAGCAGCTGATTCGTAATCAGCAGGTCATGTGTTCGAATCACACCACCAGCTCCAAGCTCCGTATCGAAAGATGCGGAGCTTTTTTGTTCTCCTTTTTAAAAATGGCAAACCACACATCATATTTCTTCTCCCGAGGGGAAAAGCTACCGATACAGCAATCACCGGATGGGATGGACACAGATCGAGGGAGAAGCGAAAGATGTCTGACGAAATCATCATACGGCAATGTGCGCCGACGCTGGCTGCCATCAAGACGGGAAGCCTGTTTTCCTGCCCTTGCCGCGACAGGCTGGAATTGCGTTCGGAAATTCGCCGTTTTAACCAGAAGTATGTAGCGAAAGGACTTTGCCTGCTGCCGCTTCGCTTTTGGGAGGGGCGGGCGCTTCTGCTTCTTTTTCGCCCGGAGCGTCTGCAGCGTGATCTGCAAAACAAAACGGCACGGTGCCTGTTGGAAAAAGCGGGCTATTGCAGTGAAGACTACTGCCTCTGCATTGTCACGCTGGTCAGACGTTTCCGGGAGGGGGACGATTTTCCGCATGAAGTGGGACTGTTTCTCAGCTATCCGCCGGAGGATGTAAAGGGCTTTATCGAAAACAAGGCAGAGCATTATAAATGTGCCGGACTTTGGAAGGTTTACGGAGATGAGCAAAAGGCGAAGCGGCAATTTGCCGCATTTCGACGCTGCACGCAGCTTTACCGCAAGCTGTGGCATGCAGGCGTTGATTTTGATCAGCTCGCGGTTTCCTCCTGAGCTATATGCATTTCGGGCTGTCAAAAAACCTGCCTTTACCGGATTTTCGGGAAGGAAGATCGTGTGAAAGAAACCCGGGAGGGTCTTCCGCGGTTTTAATCATAAGTTTTGCAACTTTTCTGAAAGTTGCAAAACTTGCTCAGCTTGTCGAAAAGGCTTTTTCGACAAGCTGAAAAATGGCAAAGCACGCTTTGTGCTTTGCCATTTTTGTATGTCAAACCGGAAATCGTCAGTCAAGGAGAAAATCAAGATACACCGGATTGTGGTCGCTGTATCGGAACTGTGTGTCGAGCACGTTGCTGTCCGCGACCGTCACATTGTCAGAGACAACAAAGCCGTCAACCGTAACGCGGAAGGTGGTGTTCCTGTCATATGGCTCGGCAGCAGTGCGGCAGGAGGCAACGGGATCATCGTTGTGCAGCGGCACGACCAGATGGAGACAATCGGGAAACGTGCCATCGGGAATAGGCTGAGCCCATGTGTCGTGTTCGCTGGCGGGAATACCGAACAGGTCTCCGGAAGAACCGGGCAGATCCTTGTTAAAATCGCCGCCCGCAATACAGTAGTTGCCGGCCTCGTATTCCGCTTTCATGTCGTCAAGCAGCACCTTGAGCTGCTCGGTTGCAATGGTGCCGTCAGAGGTGTAGGCAGAGAGGTGGAGGTTGTAGAGGACAAGCTCTTTGCCGTTTGCCGTGTCGATGCGGCTGACAGAGTAGCAGCGGTCAAGATCGACAAGCTTCATCAGACTCGTTTCGACCGGAAGCTGGCGGCGCACGGCAGAGGAAATGGGGAAGCGGGAGAGCGTCATAATACAGGATCGGTTGGCGCCGTGCGGCTGGGTAAACGGGTAGAACAGAAACGGCGAATCGTAGTTCTGCGCGGCAACAAAGCTGCATGGATTGCTGCCGGCGCAAAAGCCGGAGGTGACATATTCCTGCTCGTTGACATGGTAGCTGCGCGTGCCGTCGATATCGACTTCCTGCGTCAGCAGCAGATCGGCACCCTGTTCGGAGAGAAAGAAGGCGATATTACTCAGATTCTTTTCAAGCCGCTCCTTTGACCATGCCCAGGACTGCGTGCCGCCGTCCATGAAAAAGTCATAGTCCGCCTCGTATGCGCCGAAGCCGATGTTCCATGAGACAAGATGATAAGGCTGACCGGACTCCATTTGTTCCGAGTCCGCCGCGTTTATTTGGCTGACGGTCAGCTCCTGCAGATCTTCCACGCGGTAATAGGTCAGCAACACATAGGAAAGATATCCCCCTGCAAGGATCAGCAGCACCAACATGAGACAAAGGATCCCTTTCACAGCCTTTTTCATACGATTCATACGAATCCACCTGCTTCCAAAGAAAATTCTCGGAATATTCTGCCACATTTTGCCGATAAATGCAAGTCAGCCGCAGAGAAATACCAGTTGACGAGTAGACATAAAAAAGATATACTAATATCCGTAGTAAAATCGGTGTTTTACCGCGGTTTGATTTGCCTGCGAACCCTTTTTTCCCCTGACTGCATACTATGGGTCAGTTCAGAATGACCTGGTATGTGGAGGAAAACGGTATGTGTGAGTTGTATGTGGAGGGCGGCAGGCCCCTTGCAGGAGAGCTGACGATACAGGGCAGTAAGAACAGCGTCCTGCCGATTCTGGCGGCAACGCTTTTGACCGCGGATACCTGCACGATCGAGAACTGTCCGAGATTGCGGGATGTGGATGCGTCAATTTCCATTCTGCGCCATTTGGGCTGCTGCACGCATTGGGAAAGTGATGCACTGGTGGTCGACACCGCTCACATGGATAAAAGTGAGGTGCCGGACGCACTGATGCGCGAGATGCGCTCGTCGGTGATTTTTTTGGGCGCGATCCTTGCACGCAGTGGGGAGGCGACATTGTCGTACCCCGGCGGCTGTGAGCTTGGCCCACGGCCGATCGATATGCACCTGAGCTCCCTGCGCGCGCTGGGAGCGGAGATCAGCGAGTGCGGCGGAAAGCTCCGATGCAGGACGGACGGACTCGTCGGCTGTGAGATCATTTTGCCCATGCCGAGCGTCGGCGCAACGGAGAACACGATTCTTGCCGCCTGCGGTGCAGAGGGGACGACCGTACTTTATAATGCAGCACGTGAGCCGGAGATTGCGGATCTTCAGAACTTTATCAATGCAATGGGCGGAAATGTCCGCGGTGCCGGCGGTTCCATTATTACGATCGAGGGAAAAAGGACTATGCACGGCGGGCTTCACCGGGTGATCGCCGACCGTATCGTGGGTGCAACGTATCTCTGCGCGGCGGCCGGCTGCGGCGGAGAGGTGCTGCTCAAAAATGTGGACTACCGCGCTGTCTCCTCGGTTGTCTCTGCACTGAGCGAGGCAGGGTGCTGCATCCGGAGCGAAAAGGACACCGTTCTGCTCAGAAACAAGGGTGCGCTCAAAGCAATCCGTCCGGTGCGTACAGCGCCGTATCCGGGATTTCCGACCGATGCGCAGCCGGTGCTGATGGCAGCCCTTCTCAGAAGTGAGGGAAGCACGGTGTTCGTTGAGAATATTTTTGAAAATCGCTACCGCCATGTCGACGAGCTTGCCCGTATGGGCGCACAGATTCGCGTGGCAGGGAGGGTGGCGGTTGTGAGCGGACAGAGGTCGCTCCATGGCGCGAGCGTAAAAAGTACCGATCTTCGCGGCGGCGCGGCGCTGGTTCTCTCTGCCCTGCAGGCAGAGGGACAAAGCAGGATCTCACAAATCGAACACATTGACCGCGGATATGAGAGCATAGAGCGGGATCTGCAATCACTTGGTGCGCCCATTTGGCGCGAGAGTACATAAACAGGGAAAGAGGAAACATAGGAAGATGGCAAGAAGTCGCAGTACACGAAGACGCAGGAGGGGAAGATTTTCTTTCCTTCTTAAGCTTTTGTGCTTTGCGCTCGTTCTCAGTGCCATGGTTGCTGCGCTTACGCTTTTTTTTAAGGCAGATGTGATCCTCGTCGAAGGAAACGCGAGATACACGAACGAACAGATCATCGAGGCGTCCGGACTGCAGATCGGCGACAATCTCTATTTAATGAATAAATACGCCCATGCGCAGGAAATATTCCGAAAGCTCCCGTATGTAGAACGTGCTGCCATTAACCGCAAGCTTCCCGACACGCTGCTCATTGAGGTGCATGAGTGCGCGGCGGCGGCAGCCGTTTCCGGTCAGGGCGGCACATGGCTGATGAGTGTTCGCGGGAAGCTTCTGGAACAGTCTGATAAGCTCCCGGAAAATTGCGTGAAGGTGAGCGGATGTCTGCTGGTGGATCCCGTGGAGAGCGGCGAGGCAACGGTCGCGGAGGAGGAAGCCTACAAGCTGGAAGTCCTGAAAGAACTTCTGCTCGAGGCGGAGAAAAAGAATATGCTTTCCAATGTGGACGCGGTTGACCTCGGGGATGACAGCTGCCTGCAGTTTTCGTATGCCGGACGCTTCACGGTGAAGCTGCCGTGGAACGCGGATATTGCCTACAAGCTGGAAAGTCTTGCAACCGTGGTGGACTATTTGGAGCTTAACGAAACCGGCGTTATCAATCTCATAACAGACGGAAAAGCAAGCTTTATCCCCGAATAAAAAAGTTTCGCGAAATACGCGATTGCTATTGACCGAATGAAAAAAGCGTAATACAATAGATATGGAAATATATACTTGATGTTGTGGCGAATTCGACAGTTTTTGCCTGTTTCATACAAGAGATAGTAGGAGGAACCAACATGGCATTCGGATTGGAAACCGGAGCGGAAAGCGTGGTAAAAATTAAGGTTATTGGTGTCGGCGGCGGCGGTAATAACGTGGTCAACCGCATGGTGCGTTCCGGCGCGCGCGGTGTAGATTTTGTTGCAGTCAACACCGATAAGCAGGCACTGAATGTTTCCAGCGCAACCTATAAGATCCAGATCGGCGAAAAGCTGACGCACGGCCAGGGCGCAGGCGCAGATCCCGAGGTTGGCCGCAAGGCTGCTGAGGAGAGCCGCAACCAGATCGCCAAAGCACTTGAGGACACCGACATGGTGTTCATTGCTGCCGGTATGGGCGGCGGCACGGGTACCGGCGGCGCTCCCATCGTTGCCGAGATTGCGCGCGAGGCTGGTATTCTGACGGTCGGCGTGGTCACCAAGCCGTTTAAATTTGAAGGTCCCCGGCGTATGCGCGCTGCCGATGCAGGCATTGAGGAGCTGCGCAGCAAGGTGGATTCTCTCGTTATCATTCCCAATGAACGCCTGAAATTCGCAACAGACCAGAAGATCACTTTCAGTAATGCGTTTGAGATCGCAGACGATGTGCTGCGCCAGGCGGTGCAGAGCATTTCTGACCTGATTCGTGATACCGGCTTTATCAATCTCGACTTTGCCGATGTCACCGCGATCATGAAGGATGCCGGTCTTGCCCACATGGGTGTCGGCCGCGCCGCCGGAAAAAACAAGGCGGAGGAAGCTGCCCGCATGGCCATTTCCTCTCCGCTGCTGGAGACATCCATCGCCGGCGCACACGGCGTTCTCATCAATGTGACGGGTTCCATGGATATCGGTCTCGACGAAGTCGAGCAGGCCGCGTCCCTTGTGCAGGATGCTGTTCATCCCGATGCGCTTACGATCTTCGGTGCAACATTCGACGAAACGCTTGACGATGAGATCCGTGTCACTGTGATTGCTACCGGCTTCGATTCTGCCCCCGGCGCGATGGCATTTGCCAAGCAGGAGACTTCTGCCGCGCCGGTCGCACCGGTGCTGACACCGCTGGGTGAGCAGGACATTCCCGAGGCGGAGGAGAAGGAAGAGGAAAAAGATCCGTTTGATGACATTTTTAAGATCTTCAACCACGAAAAATAATTTATCATTAAAAAAAGAACAAACGATCCGGGGCAGCTGCAAGGATTTGCGGCTGCCTTTTTTCATAATTTTGTTATTGAGGTATAATCTGCCAGAAAGCTTTCTTTTCCACCTCTTTTTTTCGCTAAAGTAAAAAACGCCATGCCAACGCATCAAAAATTTGCGTCGGCTATTTTTTTGCAGTTTGCAAAAAGTAAAAAAGCCGAAAAAATGAATTTGATTCGGCAAAATGTCGAGGAAAGGGTGAGAAAATGAATGAAGTGCGAAAAAATGCGAGAAAAATGCAAATTATCGGAGCCTGCATGGGACTTCTTCTCGCGCTGCCGTTTCTGTCGGGAGGAGCACAGGCTGCCTGTGTGGGAACGGTAAAGGAATTGGTTCCGGTCGGCCGGGCAGTGGGTGTTAAGCTGTTCGCCGACGGCGTCCTGGTGGTGGACTTTCCCGAGGGTGTGTCCAGCGCGAAAGCGTGCGGACTCAGGGAAGGTGACGTGATCCTTTCGTGCAACGGCACCGAGATCACGTCCACAGAGCATTTGCAGCAGCTTCTGGTGGAAAACAGGGATGCCCAGGCAACGCTGAGTGTGCAGCGCGGCAACAAAATGCTCACGCTCAAGGCTTTCCCGCATGCGGGAGAGGACGGAACGTACCGTCTGGGTGCTTATGTGCGCGACAGTATGGCAGGCATCGGGACGATGACTTTTTACGATCCGCAAAGCGGCGTGTTCGGCGCGCTTGGCCACGGTGTGACCGATGTGGATACGGGAAAGCTGATGCCGCTTGAGCAGGGCAGTACCATGGATGCGTCCGTCAAGGCAGTGAAGCGCGGGCAGAGCGGCTGCCCCGGCGAGCTGCGCGGTGAATTCGACCTGACATGCGACAGCGGCACGCTTTACGCTAACACCGACTGCGGCATTTTCGGCGTAGCCAATCGCGAAAACTTTACCTGTCCTGCAGGAAAAGCACTGCCGGTGGCAGGAAAAGACGATGTGACGGTCGGCAGGGCAACGATCCTCTCCAATGTCAGCGGCACGGATATTAAGGAATATGAAATCGAAATAGAAAAAGTATTTGCCTCTTCCGCAGACACACGCAATCTTCTGCTGCGCGTGACAGATGAGGAACTGCTTGAAAAAACCGGCGGTATCGTGCAGGGAATGAGCGGCAGCCCAATTTTGCAAAACGGAAAAATTGTGGGCGCAGTCACCCATGTTCTTGTCGACGATGCAGCAAGAGGTTATGGAATTTTGATCGAAAATATGCTTGACGCAGCAGAAATCCCCGATTCTCAAAAAGCAGGCTAAAGAAAAAGAAGAATAGAAAACAATGCGCTGCAGAATTTTTGTTCTGCAGCGCATCTTTTTTGAAATTCGATTTGATTGACCCGGAAGCCTTACTTGGTGTAATCGCTATGCTCTTTTCTTTTTCTGCAGTCTGATCCTGTCGGCGATCATGGCGATAAATTCGCTGTTGGTCGGTTTGCCCTTGGTGTTGGACACCGTGTAGCCGAAGTAACGCTGGAGGGTTTCCAAGTCGCCGCGATCCCACGCAACTTCGATGGCGTGACGCACTGCGCGCTCCACGCGGCTGGGCGTCGTTGCATAGCGGCGGGCAACCTCGGGGTATAATACCTTGGTCACAGCATTGATCACGTCCATGTCCTGCACGGCGATCACAATCGCTTCGCGCACGTACTGGTAGCCCTTAATGTGTGCCGGGACACCGACTTCGTGGATCACTGCGGTGACCTCGCGCTCCAGTGCCTGCACCGTATCCTCCTCAACAGGTTGCTGCGGCTGGCACGCCTGACGCATCCGCTCAAGCAGGGATTCCGTTTCACAGGGCTTTGGCATGAAGAACGCCACATCCTTTTCCATTGCCTGCGCCACGATCTGGTCACGGTAGAGGGCAGAGACCAAAATCGTTTTCGGACGATTTTTGAGCGTCTCCATCCGGTCCAGCAGACCAAAACCGTCGAGTCCGGGCAGCAGAATGTCTGTGATAAGCAGCTGGGGCTGCTGATCCGACACCATCTGCAAGGCACTCAAGCCATCTCCTGCGGTTCCCACCACGCAAAACTCACCCGTTTTTTCTATTGTCTGCTGCAGCATTGTGCGGAATTCTTCATTTGCATCCGCCAATATGACCGTCGTTTTGTTTTCCATGCCTAATCGTCCTTCTTCTTGGAATTCACCGTCTGCGGTGAGGGGCCATTACGACGAAAATCTGTTGACTTCGTTTTGCCTTGTCATAAAGCTACCATATTTGGACAGCGTTTTCAAGCAAAATTCTGTCGAATCAACTAAAAACAATTCGACATAATTCGACTTTTTTGTGAATCTAGACAGTTATTGTGAATAATATTCACGTTCGCCCCAAAATCTTGATTTGACGGGGGGCTGGGGCAGCATAAAAACTGCATTTCCCTTCAGGCAGAGTCTTGCGAAGAAAAGGGCCGTGTGCTACAATATCGGCAATCAGGCGAATGATAAGGAGTGAATCGAAATGATTATTCGTTCAGAGGACAGAAATCAGACACTGACTGAGCATTTACGCGGCGGAGACGGAACGGTGGACAAGCGCGACTATCTGCCGGCCTGTATGCCGGAAAATGCTAAAATGTTTGCCGAGATCCGTCTGGAACCGGGCTGCTCGATCGGCCTGCACAGGCACGTGGGCGAGTACGAGATCTTTTTCTATAAGGAGGGCGAGATCGTCCTCAACGACGATGGCAGGGAAGTGGTCATGCATCCCGGCGATTTCAGCATTTGCCCTGACGGCGGAACACACGGCATTGCCAATCGCACGGATAAGAGCGCCGCGGTCTATGCAGCAATTATTAAGACAAAATAAGGAGCAGATCATGACCTATACCTATTATCCGCAAGGAACCTGTTCAAAAGTGATGAACGTCGAAATTGAAGACGGAATTGTCAAAGAGCTGGAGGTTATTGGGGGGTGCAGCGGCAATCTCCAGGGAATCTCCCGACTGGTGGAGGGAATGCCGGCGGAGGACGCCATTGCCCGCCTGCGCGGGATCCGCTGCGGCTTCAAGCCGACCTCCTGCCCGGACCAGCTCTCCATTGCGCTGGAAAAAGCGCTTGAAGCGGAGAAAAATATGTAAAACACGGCAATAGCGGCGGTGAAAACCGCCGCTATTGCTCTGCTCTGCAACTCAAACCGCGAGCGCGTTGGATTGCCCCTCGGCTGGGCGGAAGGATTTGCAGGAAATCTTGAAAAATGCAGGTTTAATTTGCGAAAAAATGCAAGAATCGGGTCTGGACAAAATTGCAGGATCTGTGTATACTTAAATCGTGTTATCAAAGCAGAGCGAGCACTACGATAGAGCTTTTGGCAGGAGAACGTATGGACATTGATATGGACATCAAGGAACTGGAAGCGTTCGTGTATGTGGTGGAGAATTGCAGCTTTTCGCGTGCAGCCGAGCTGCTCCATCTGACACAGCCGACCATCAGTTCTCATATTTCCGCGTTGGAAAGAAAACTAAATATCAAGTTGGTCGTCCGTACCACAAAGGAAACATATCCTTCAGACGCCGGAAAACTTTTGTACCGCTACGCCAAGGAGATCCTGCAGGTGCGTGAAAATGCCGCACTTGCACTGCGCAACTTCTCGCAGGAAATGAAGGGCACGATCACCATTGCGTCTTCTACGGTGCCGAGCCAGTACTATCTGCCGCATCTGCTGCAGCACTTCCGCGAAAAGTATCCGGATATTGCGTTCAACATCCAGATGGAGGACAGCCCCAAGGTCGCGGAGATGGTCAGCACGCGCAGCGTGGAGATCGGCTTCTGCGGCACGATGATCGACAACAGCAAATGCGTTTATCGGGAATTTGCCAGCGACCGCATGGTGATCATTACCCCCAATACGGAAAAGTACAGCAAGTATGTCGGGGCGTCTTTGCCGAAAGAGATTCTGACAAGCGAAACCTTTATCAGCAGGGAAAAAAGCAGCGGTACCTACCAGGCATCGAAAAAACTGCTGGAAGAAATGGGAATCGACATTACTGCGCTCCGCACGGCGGTCGAGATCCGCTCAACTGAGAGCGTGAAGCAAATGGTCAGCGAGGGACTCGGAATCGGGATCATCGCCAAGAGTGCTGCGCGCGATTATGAACAGTTCAAGAAAATCCTGGTTTTTGATTTTGAACAGTCGCATTTGCGCCGTGAACTTTTTATCGTGAAGCATAAGAACAGTATTCTGTCCCCCGTTGCACAGACGTTTTACGACTATGCCAAGAAATACTATGAAAAAGCATCAGTTTAGTGGACGCTTTTTTGCTTTTTTCATGATATCTGCATTTACTTTTTCGTAAGAATGGTTTAAGATAAAAGTGCTGTAAAAGCGGAAAGGCGCGAAAGATGAGTAGCGAAATAACCGCAGACAATATTTCAGAAAAGAGGAAACGGTATGTACAAAATTGTCAGGAAAGAGGCGTTAAAGCCGACCGTCATCCTGTACGAGATCGAAGCTCCGATGGTGGCGAAGAAGGCTCAACCAGGTCAGTTTATTATCCTGCGTGTGGATGAAAACGGTGAGCGCATCCCCATCACCATTCACGATTATGACCGCGAGAAGGGCACCGTTACGATCATCGTGCAGACCATCGGCGCAACCACCGAAAAGCTCAGCCACAAGTCTGAGGGTGAGTACATTCAGGACTTTGTCGGCCCGCTCGGCCGTCCCACCGAGACCGAGGGCAAGAAGAAAGTCTGTGTGGTCGGCGGCGGTGTTGGCTGCGCGATCGCGTACCCCGTTCTCAAGAAGTTCCACGACTGCGGCGCGGAAGTCCATGCCGTTGTCGGCTTCAAGAACAAGGATCTCGTGATTCTCGAAGACAAGTTCAGAGAGGCCTCCTCTGTGATGAAGCTCATGACGGACGACGGCTCTTACGGCGAGAAGGGGCTTGTTACCGATGCACTCAAGCAGCTCATCGAAGAGGGCAACCAGTATGACGAAGTGTTTGCCATCGGACCGGCCATCATGATGAAGTTCGTTTCCATGACCACAAAGCCCTACGGCGTCAAGACCACCGTTTCCATGAGCCCCATTATGGTCGATGGCACCGGCATGTGCGGCGGCTGCCGTCTCACTGTCGGCGGCGAGACCAAGTTCGCCTGCGTGGACGGCCCCGACTTTGACGGTCACCTCGTTGACTGGGACGAGTCCCTCAAGCGCGGCAAGATGTATTTCGACTGGGAACGTCATAAACACGAAGAAACCTGCAACCTGTTGAGCAAGGAGGTCAAGTAAGATGGCGAACATGAGCTTAAAGAAAAACGAAATGCCCTCTCAGGATCCCAACGTCCGCAATAAGAACTTTCTCGAGGTTGCGCTCGGTTACACTGAGGAGCAGGCGCTTGACGAAGCTGCACGCTGCCTGAACTGCAAGAACCCCCAGTGCGTTTCCGGCTGCCCCGTTCAGGTCAGAATTCCTGAGTTTATTCAGAAAATTGTCGAGAAGGACTATGAGGGCGCCTATCAGGTGATCCACTCCACGTCCTCTCTTCCTGCCGTCTGCGGTCGTGTCTGCCCGCAGGAGACGCAGTGCGAATCCAAGTGCATCCGCGGTATCAAGGGCGAGGCTGTCGGCATCGGCCGTCTGGAACGCTTTGTTGCCGACTGGCACAATGCGCACGCTACGGAAGAGCCTGTCAAGCCTCAGAGCAACGGTCACAAGGTCGCTGTCATCGGCTCCGGTCCCAGCGGTCTCACCTGCGCGGGCGACCTCGCCAAGAAAGGCTACGAAGTCACTGTTTTTGAGGCACTCCATCTTGCCGGCGGTGTTCTCGTCTACGGCATTCCCGAGTTCCGTCTGCCTAAGTCCATCGTGCAGAAGGAAGTGGACGGTCTGAAGGCACTCGGCGTCAAGATCGAGACCAACATGGTCATCGGCCGCGTCGTTTCCATTGACGAGCTGATGAGCGAGTACGGCTTTGAGGCTGTGTTTGTCGGATCCGGCGCAGGCCTGCCGATGTTCATGCACATTCCCGGTGAGAATCTTTGCGGCGTGTATTCCGCCAACGAGTTCCTCACCCGTATCAACCTCATGAAGGCGTACAGGGAAGGCGCCGATACCCCGCTGATGGACCTCAAGGGCAAGAAAGTCGCCGTGGTCGGCGGCGGCAACGTTGCTATGGACGCTGCCCGCTGCTCCAAGCGTCTCGGCGCTGACGTTTATGTTGTCTATCGCCGCGGCATGGAAGAGCTGCCCGCCCGTCATGAAGAAGTCGAGCACGCCATTGAGGAGGGCATTATTTTCAAAACCCTCAATAACCCCGTTAAGATCAACGGGGATGACAAGGGCTATGTCAAGAGCATGACCTGCATCGAGATGGAGCTTGGCGAACCCGATGCCTCCGGACGTCGTCGTCCTGTTGAGAAGGTCGGAAGCGAGTTTGACCTCGATGTGGATTGCGTGATCATGTCCCTCGGCACTTCTCCCAATCCGCTTATCAAGAACACCACCCCGGGTATTGAAGTGAACAAGAAGGGCGGCATCATTGTCAACGAAGCCGGTATGACCTCTCAGCAGAGCGTTTACGCCGGCGGAGATGCCGTCACCGGTGCAGCCACTGTCATTCTTGCTATGGGTGCCGGCAAGCTCGGTGCCAAGAGCATTGATGAGCAGCTTTCCGGCAAGTGATACACATACAATATATAATATGTAATAAAAAATCCTCCGAAGCAATTCGGAGGATTTTTTGCGTCAGGATAGAAGCATTATTTTTTTGCGAAGTCCTTCTCCTTATCAAAATAGTAGTCACGGAAGTTGTGGTACTGCGCGGCATAGTAGCGGAGAAGCCGGTAGAGGCGCTGCGCCGACAAGTCGCCGCGGCAAAAGAGCGTATGCGTAGCCTTGCAGCCTTTGATTTCATGGAGCAGATCGCCGTTTTTGACGTAGCGGTTCAGAATACCCTGCGGCACATTGAGCCAGAGCGCGGTGTTCTGATTGCAGATGCAGTCCGCACGCCTGCCGTAGACGGTGTCCTCTGCAAGCAGCTTCATCATGTTGATGCCGGCGGCCCGGCAGAAGTAGCTGCTGCGCCCGAGCCGCGGGTTGATCTCAAAAAGAAGATAGCGTCCTGTACGGCAGTCGTACTTCATATCAATGTTGGAGAAGCCGACATAGCCCAGTTCTTCCAAAAATGCCTGCATCTTTTCGTAAAGCGCCTGATCGCCGCGCGAGATGATGGCGGCGTAGTTGCCGACGGACTTGGGATCGTAATACTCCAGCACCGGCTGCCCCAGACACATGGCGCGCACCTTGCCGTCCAAATCAGAATAGCTGTTGAGCACGCGCATGGCATCGTCACCGCCGGGAATGAATTCCTGAAGGATAAGCTTACCGCTATAGCCGGAGGCATCCATCGCCTCAATCATTTTGAGATACTCTTCGCGACTATGGAAAAAGAACACTTTTTTCTGCCCTTCAAAATGGCAGCGCAGATAGTCAAGAGAATTGCTGTTTTCCGGTTTCACAACAATGGGGAAGCCAAAGGGCATCTGATCCACGGCGGAAGCGCGGTCATCTTTCTCGCACACAAGTGTCTTGGGATAGTCGAGTCCGTATTTTTCGCACAGCGCATAGAAACGATCCTTGGTGTCAAAGGTCTCGAGCAGCGTTTCGGGGATAAAGCGGTTGGCGATCAGCCCCTCAAAGTGGTCATAGTGACGGCACAAAAGTCCCGTATAATAGTCTGAACAGGGAATGACGAGCAGCTTGCCGTACTCCTTTGCGCACTGACGAAGAATCCCCAAAAGGGCATCGGGAAAAACATCTTCGCGCTCGAAGTTCGGAATGATTCGGCAGAGAAACAGGTGCGAATGGCGCGTGGGAACGAGCTGCTGCGTGCAAAGCAGCAAGGGAGTTATTTCGGGATAGGCCTCACGGAACAGACGCGCCGTGCCGTAGGCATTTTCATCACTGCCCAGAATAATGGGCAGAAAGTCGTGCTTATAGCTCTTTTTCATTTCTTCGCCTCGTTTTCATCGTAAACGGCAAGATACTTTAGCGTCATCTCCACATCGGAGGGATAGTCCACGTAAACGCTGCCGCGTTTCATGCGCGTTTCCTCGCCCTTGCCGGTGAGCAGGATCACCCGTTCGCCTTCTGCTTCCAAAACAGCGCGGCGGATACACTCGTCACGATCCTCCAAAATGAGGTGCGGACAGGCAACATACTGCGCGACCTCGGCGGCAATCTGCGCAAACGGCTCGGAGCCACTGTCCTCTTCGGTGATGTAGACGAAATCACAGTTCTGCCCACTCAGTTCTCCCAAATCCTTGCGGCGCTGCAGGGCGTGGCTGCCGGGGCAGCCGAAAATGGAGATCATTTTCCTTCCGGGATACTCCACCTTGGTCGAGCGGTAGAGCGCATCGAAGCTCATGCGGTTGTGCGCATAGTCTACGATCACGGTGACCTTTTTGTCGCGGCTTTCATAGACCTGCATACGCCCGCCGGCGCGCGCCTTGCGCAGTCCTGAGCGGACAGATTCCTCGGGAATCCCGAGCACCATCGCAATCGCCATGGCACCCAGCGCGTTGGAGACATTGAACAGACCCGGCATCGTGATGGAGAATTCGCCGTTATATTGGGGGGAGCGCACGGTAAAGTAGAGACCGTCCGCACGCTTTTCAACGTTTCGACAGAAAATCGTGTCGCTCTCGTGCGAGCCGAAGGTGATCAGCTCGCAGCGCCCTTTGGCATATTCGACCACACGCTCGGCATACTCGGCGTCGGTGTTGACGCAGCCGAAGCGGCAGGAGTCGAAAATCTTCAGCTTGGAGGCAAAGTAATCGTCAAAGTCAGGATGCTCGATGGGGCTGATGTGGTCACTGCCGATGTTGAGCCACGCGCCAACGTCGAACGTGATGCCGCGCACGCGCCCGTACTTGAGCGCTTGGGAGGACGCCTCCATTACAAGATGTGAGATGCCGGAATTGACAGCGTTGTGAAAATGTCCGTAAAGCTCGAGCACCTCCGGCGTGGTGATGTGCGACTCCTCGCTCACCACGCCATCGTAATTGTCAATGGAGGAGAGAATGGCACACTGCGGTTTCTCCTGCGAAGCAAGATAGTCGTTGAGAATATAGCGAACATAATATGCAGTCGTGCTTTTGCCCTTTGTGCCGGTGATGCCGATGGAGGTGAGCTTGTCTGTTACCTTATTATAAAAGAGCTGACCGAGCACCACAAGCGAATAGCGAATGTCACTGACGAGAATGTACGGCGCATCGGCATCGTAGCGATGATCGGCAACATAGGCGACGGCACCGTTTTCCAGTGCCGTGTGAAGATATTCTTCCTTAAAATGTGCGCCCTTACAGATAAAAAGTGCAGGTGAGGAAAGTGTGCGCGTGTCGTAGGTCAGACATGCGACCTCCTGCTGCGCAAGTGCGCCTTCGATGTTGTGACCGGTCAGAATACCGGCATCACGCAGTGCGTCGATATATTCTTCCAGTGTGTGTTTAATGTGCATAGATTGCTCCTTTTGCTTGCTTTTCGGCAGCAGGGACAGTAAAATAACGGAAAGACCTTTTTGGGGGGTGTTTTATTTTGACATACGATAAAGTGCTGGAAAACGCGAGAACCTGCATCGGGCCCTATTGCAGGGCCTGCCCTGTCTGCAACGGAAAGACCTGCCGCAATACGGTGCCCGGCCCCGGTGCCAAGGGTAACGGAACGGGGGCTATCCGCAATTATGAGAAGTGGCAGGAGATCTGCGTCAATATGGACACGATCTGCGAAAACAAACCGGTCGATACCACCATTGAATTGTTCGGCAGGGAATTTGTGCTGCCGGTGTTTGCTGGCCCCGTCGGCGCGATGATGCTGCACTATGGCGACAAGTACGATGACCTCACCTACAATAATATACTTGTTGACGCCTGTGCCAAATCCGGCATCCTCGCTTTTACCGGTGACGGAACGAACCCTGCGGTCATGAAAGGCGCGGCAGAGGCACTCAAAAAGAATGGCGGACTGGGCATCCCGACAGTCAAGCCGTGGAATCTTGAGACAATCTGCGAAAAGATGGCGCTTGTCAAAGCGGCTGACCCGCTGGCGATTGCCATGGATATTGATGGGGCAGGACTGCCGTTTTTGAAAAATCTGCAGCCGCCTGCCGGCAGTAAAACGGTCGAAGAACTCAGAAAAATTGTATCACTGGCGGAAAAACCGTTTATTATTAAAGGAATCATGACCGTAAGCGGTGCCAAAAAGGCGCTGGAAGCGGGGGCTGCCGGCATCGTTGTTTCCAATCACGGCGGCCGCGTGCTGGACTCCTGTCCGGCTACGGCGGAGGTGCTGCCTGACATAGTGGATGCGGTCGGCGGCAAAATGAAGATTTTTGTCGACGGTGGAATCCGCAGCGGAATGGATGTTTTCAAGGCGATCGCGCTCGGCGCAGACGCGGTGCTGATCGCGCGACCGTTTGTCACCATGGTCTACGGCGGCGGGGCAGAGGGCGTGAAGCTCTATGTCGAAAAGCTCAAAACCGAGCTTGCCGATACGATGGCAATGTGCGGCGCACATAGTCTCAAAGACATCAATCGCGGTATGCTGTTTGGCTACTGATTACAATAAATAGTATATCACCGGACATCGGAAAAAACAAGCGGAAACGGCAGGGATTGCATTTGCGGTCCCTGTCCTTATAAAATAGAATGAATCTATTTGCAAAAAGAGATTTTTGCCGATTGAAAAAAGTCGAAAAAACATAAAAAAGGTATTGACAAAGGAGAGAAAGGGTAGTATAGTAACACCTGTTCCGCGGTTAAAGCGCCGGAGCGTGTACCTTGTAAATTAAACAACGAAACTTGACAAGCACCAGAAGAA
>JAUMWI010000061.1 GCA_030529725.1 Eubacteriales bacterium
GGTTCTCAAAGCGGGTATTTTATTCAGTGTTACTTGTTGTCTTGCTTCCTTGTGATCGCTCCTACAGGGCACATTTCCTGACAGCAATAGCAGCGGATGCACTTTTTGTAGGAATAAACAGCTTTCTGCCCATGTCCGGAGTGGACGGCCTGCCCGTCTACCGGACAGGACTGCTGACAGATTCCGCAGGCAATGCACTTGTCGGGATCGACTACAGGGCGGTCGTGGTACTTTTTGGCGGCAGGGAAAAGACTGCGTACGCGCCAGAAAGTTGCTTTTTTTCGATTGACATCAAAGCTTGGATCACCGTATCTTTCCGCGGCTTCTTCTGCGCTGATCTCACCATCCGGTGTCAGAATCGAGATATCAGAATACTCCATGTGCCCGAGACCGAATTTCGCTCCGCTGACGCAGGTGGGAACATGGTGTACATCCAGGAAAATGAGCTGAGCAAAGACGCTGTCGAGTGCGACCGGATCAGCAGACATCAAAAGAACTCTCATCGGCTTCGGAGTACCCGATGCGGGGCCATTGCCCTCCATAGCAATGATCCCGTCCATGAGATAAAGCCGGGGCGCAACGCAGCGGTTGAGGTCGCAGAGCATATCGGCAAAGACACGGCTGTTGGGATACATTGCGTGACCGGCAGCCTTGTAGGAGCCATAGATGCAGCCGTACTGATTTTTGACGGCGCCGGTAATGTTTTCCAAAGCGTGCGTTTTCATCTTGCACAGGCTGATTACGGCATCTGCATTTTTTACTTCATGGCAGAGCATAAATTTTTTGCAGACCTTGCCGTTCGGAAACTCAACCGTCTCTCCGCCGGAGAAGTCACCAAGCAGGGCACCGTATTTCTCCGCCTGTGCGCTCAGTCCGGATTCCCGGACAGCACGTTCAAGGCTTGCGGCAGGGCCGGGGCTGTCACCGTAAGAGAGCTTATCGAAGCCGTCTTCGCGCAGACAGCGTAGCATTGCACCGAATACAGACGGGTGCGTGGTGATGGCCTGATCGGGTGTTGCATTTTTCAGAAGATTCGGCTTAATCAGAATGTGCTCCTGCGGCGAGACGAACTGATTCAGTCCGCCGAGCAGTTCCAATCCCTGCCGAACGGCGGAATACACCGTTTCCTCGTTATAATTGCTGCAGGGCAGCAGGACAACTTTAGATTTTTCCATAGAATCCTCCAACAACAGAAATGTCGTGTTCCGTACAGATGGCCGTATGATCCGACGGGCAAAGCCTGCACTGCAGAGAAGCAGGACGCAAAGAATATTTTAATTATGCCTGCTGCACGTGGAAAAAGCAAGACATTTTCAGACGCTTTTTTAATCGGCAACGGATTCGTTCTTACGGGCATCAGACAGGTGGATCTCGTGATGCAGGTATGTGACGAAGCCTTTTCATGATCTCATATCCCCGAGGAGGAGAGTCAAGAGAAGGTCCATAGCATACCGGGAATACAAGCATATTTCAAACATCAGAATGTGAACAATGGAGCAAAAAACAGTCATTCCGGTTGAGTTCTTCTCCGTGCTGTGGTACTATCTCAACGGATAAACTTTTGGGAGAATACGGAGGATATCAAGATGCAGTTTATTTGTTACCCAAAATGTACGACCTGCCAGAAGGCAAAGAAGTGGCTGGAAGAAAATGGCATCGTATTTGAGGAACGACACATAAAAGAAAACAATCCGACGGTCGAAGAACTCAAAGTGTGGCGGAAGCAAAGCGGTCTGCCGCTCAAAAAGTTCTTCAACACCAGCGGTTTGCAGTATAAGGCGCTGCAGCTCAAGGACAAGCTGCCGACCATGAGCGAGGAGGAGCAGTTCACACTGCTTGCCTCGGATGGGATGCTTGTCAAGCGCCCACTTTTGATCGGTGAGGATTTTGCGCTCCTCGGCTTCAAAGAGGCCGACTGGGCGACAACACTTAAAAAGCAAGCGGAGGAAACGGTATGAGCAAGAAATTAGTTGCCTATTTTTCTGCCAGCGGCAGGACGGCGAAGGTCGCCGAAAGGGTGGCAAATGAGATTGGCGCGGATCTCTACGAGATTAAACCTGAGGTCAAGTACACCAAGGCCGATCTCAACTGGATGAATAACAAGTCCCGCAGCAGTGTGGAGATGAACGACAAGAGCTTCCGCCCGGCGATCATTATCGGCGATGTGGATGTTTCCGGCTATGATACCGTCTACCTCGGTTTCCCAATTTGGTGGTATGTTGCACCGACGCTGATCAATACGTTCCTGGAAGCCTACGACTTTACCGGCAAAAAGATCGTCCTGTTCGCCACTTCCGGCGGCAGCGGCTTCGGCGATACGGTCACGGAGCTGCAGCCGTCCGCACCCGGTGCGGAGATCGTGGAGACAACCGTGCTGACCGGTATGCTCACGGAGGCGAAGATCAAGGCGCTGACTGAGAACTTAATATAATGAAAAAACACCGATAAGCAGTGATGCTTATCGGCGTTTTTTTCAAATTGGTCCGAGTAGTGCGACTCGAACGCACGGTCTCTTGGTCCCAAAGAAATCCGAAAAACTTTTTTAGCTGAAAAGTGGCACTTTTTAATAGCTTTTATTCCGAAAACGATACTTTTTGAACCTCTTGTGTCCGCTGTTTCCGCGTCCTCCGTGCGGCACTATGGTCAAAGATGTGGTCAAATGACGATTCCCCGATGCGGCTCACGCCGCATCGGGGAATGTTTGTATCCGTAAAGTGGTTGGATTGTAGCTTGGAGTAGGGGAAAAGTCAAGCCGTTTGTGTGCACAAAATTTGCGCCGCAGGAAACAAAGATAAGACGATTTAGCTTATTTCAAAAGCTTCGGATAATCTGTCTTTCCGTTGACAATGCGATAGATGTATACAGTATCGTCGATCACCTTATAGACCGCAACATAGGTCTTCGTCAGGACCAGCTTACGATACTGCTGCATGGCTAAAATGGGGTCGGGATGCGTTTGCCCCAGCATGGGATAATTTGCCAAGCGTCCAATGTCAGTGCGCATTGTGGCATAAATCTTTTTGGCGGATTCAACACCCACCTCGGTGATGTGATATTTAACGATCTCTTCAAAGTCCTCTGATGCCGGCGTCAGATAGACAAGCTTATACAGAGTAGGCATCAAACAACGCCTCCATCTTCTTATCCATCTCTTCGGGTGTGAAGATCGGCTCACCGTTCAGTCTGCTGATTTCCGCAAGATAGACCTTATCACGGTGCCGATACATTTTCTCTCTGGCTTCAAATGCTTCCGTGCTCATAAACACGCCATCGTCCTCGCCTTTGTTGGTGATGAAGATCGGCTCACCGGACACTTTTGCGAGTTCTGAAATCTGCGTATATTCATTGCGGAGAGCAGAAGACGGTCTAATCATCATATCGCGTCACCCCTTATCATGTTCTTGATAATATTATATCCATATTATCAAATCTTGCAAGTGTTTTTTCGGAGGAAAAGTTTGGTTGTTTCCACGCGCAAATTTTGCGCCGCTGTAAGCAAAGAATAGATGATCTACAGTTTCTTGTGATTTCAAGCAGGAAGGGATAGTCCATTTCGCCGCTTATAGGTAGAATTCAACCTATTTGTTGCGCGAGCTTGCATCGGTTGCAATTGAACGGCAAATAGGATATAATAAAAAAACGGTAGGCGCAAACCTTCCACAGATAGTACGGCTGCCGTATGGACTTCCATGCGGCAGCTTTTCACATCAGGAGAGGCCATCAGATGAAACGAATTCTATGCCTCGGCGATTCCAATACGTTCGGATATGACCCCACGTCGTTTCTCGGCGAACCGTATCCGCATCCGTGGACGGAGCTTTTGCATAGCAGCGGCTATCAGGTCGCCAACTGCGGACAGAATGGGCTGGATATTGCGACTTGTCTGGAAGCACTGGAATCAGTCGAATCCCTGCTGACAAGGGCAAAACCGTTGGATTGGCTTCTTGTTATGCTCGGGACAAATGACATTTTGAACGACGCATCGGCGGAAAAGACCGCCCAGCGCATGGAGCGTCTCCTGCAGTACATCGTCCCGAGACTGGATGGTACAAAGCCGCTTTTGATCGCACCGCCGCTGATTCAACTCGGAGCATGGGTGCAGGAGGAGCGACTGCTAACAGAGTCGCAAAAGCTTAGCGAGTGCTACCATGACCTTGCCGAAAAGCTCGGCATTGCGTTTGCTGACGCATCGGCGTGGGACATTCCGCTTGCGTTCGACGGCGTGCATTTTACGCAGGAAGGTCA
>JAUMWI010000034.1 GCA_030529725.1 Eubacteriales bacterium
GCGTTTTGGTTCAAAAAGTTGCAAAAAAGCCTGAAATCTTTCGATTTCAGGCTTTTTTCTTGGTGGAGATTAGCGGGATCGAACCGCTGACCTCTTGACTGCCAGTCAAGCGCTCTCCCAGCTGAGCTAAACCCCCGAATCGCTCGGAACAAGGAGGAGTATAGCACAGCAATGCATGCCTGTCAAGCTTTTTTTGCAAAAAATTCGTCGTTCTTTTGGCTTTCTTTTCCCCGGTATTTCGCACTTGCAAAGATTTTCACATAATAGTACAATACTTCAAGTCCCAAGTCCAAAAATATCCTGAGCCCTTTTGAAGGAGAGCGTAATGTACGACTACTTTTGTGCAAAAATGGAAGAAGACGAGATCCGCGCCATCAGCTCCATCGGTCTCGCCCATTTAGGCGATGCGGTGTATGAGCTTCTGGTACGTGCGTATCTCTGCGTCCACGGCAAAGCGACCGGAAAGGGACTGCACCGCGCAACAATCGCTCTTGTGTGTGCGCAAAGCCAGGCCAAATTTTCCGATATTCTGCTCCCCTACCTCACGGAAGAGGAATCCGCCGTCTTCAAACGCGGGCGCAACGCCAATGTCCACACCGTCCCCCACAGTGCTGACCGTGCGGAATATCAAAAAGCGACCGGTCTGGAGGCACTGTTCGGCTATCTGTATCTGCAGGATCAGCATGAACGAATCAATGAACTGTTCAATCTTATGATGGAGGGTTACGATGTCCCTTGACGCAATTTGCCTGCGCGCGGTTCTCAGCGAGCTGCAGCCTCAGCTGCTCGGCGCACGCATTGATAAAGTGCAGCAGCCCACGCGCGACCAGGTTGTTTTGCTCTTGCGCGGGAATCTGCGCGTGCTGATCAACGCAGGGCCGAACCAGCCGCGTATTCAGCTGACAAAAACGCTGCGCGATAACCCCGCCCAACCGCCGATGTTCTGTATGCTGCTGCGAAAGCACCTCGTCGGCGCACGCATTCTGAAAATCGAGCAGCCGGACCTGGAGCGTGTCGTTATCCTGACGCTTCAGGCAACGAGCGAGATCGGCGAGGTCGGTGAGCGCAAACTCATTCTTGAGTGTATGGGCAGACGCTCCAATCTCATTCTCCTTGACGCTGAAGGACGTATTCTTGATTGCCTGCGGCGCGTCGATTTTGAGTCCTCCTCGCCGCGGCAGCTCCTGCCGGGTCTTTTCTATCACCTGCCCGCGCCGATGAATAAGCTGTCACTTCTGACGCAGTGCGAAGAATCGCTCGCACTTGCTGCGCGTGGCGGCCAAGACGAACAACAGCTCGACAAGTGGCTTCTTGAGAAATATATCGGCATTTCGCCACTCATTGCCCGGGAAATTGCCCTGCACACCGCAAATGCGACCGATGCACGCTTCGGGGATCTTTCCCCCGCGCAGAGGGAAGCGTTTGTCTCTGAATTGTCTTCTCTTTCCGACGCAATAAAGGAAAACCACTTTACGCCAATAATCCTGTTCCGCGACGGCAAACCGGTTGATTTTTCCTACCGAACCATCACGCAATACGGTGCAGAAACCACCGTTGAGCCGCGTGAGAGCTTTTCCGACCTTCTCGATGAGTTTTACGATGTCCGGGAGCGGCAGGAGCTTTCCGCCCGCCGCGGCCGTGAACTGATCCACGCTGCCTCGACCGCGCGCGACCGTATGGCGCGTAAGGCAGAAAACCTCAAGCGCGACTATGCCGTCACGCAGGATCGAGACATTCTGCGGCTGCGCGGCGATCTCATCACTGCGAACCTCTACCGCATGGAGAGCGGTATGAGCCACTTTGCGACGGAAAACTTCTATGCGGAAAACTGTCCTACTATCGACATTCCTCTCGATCCCCTGCTCACTCCGCAGCAGAACGCAGCCAAGTATTATAAGCAGTATAACAAAGCAAAAACCGCGGAGTTTCATCTGCGGGAGCAAATCGAGAAGGCAGAGAACGAGCGTGCCTATCTTGAAAGCGTCCTGCAGGAAATCGCGCAGTCCGAGACAGAGCAGGAATTCAACGAAATTCGCCACGAGCTGCAGGAAACCGGCTATTTAAAGCGCGGCAAGGACACAAAAAAAGAACTCAAGCGTGCCTTTGCCCCCCTTGAATTTCGTTCTTCGACAGGACTTCGCATCCTCGTCGGGCGCAACAACGTACAGAATGACCTGCTAACGAAAAAGGCCGACAAGCGCGATCTCTGGCTGCATACGCAAAAAATCCACGGCTCCCACGTGATCCTCTGCTGCGAAGGTGCTGTCCCCGATGAGCAGAGTGTCCGCGAAGCTGCCGCGCTTGCGGCGTGGTACTCGCAAGCGCGCGAGAGCAGCAATGTGCCGGTCGATTACACAAATGTCAAGTTTGTCAAAAAACCTGCCGGTGCAAGGCCGGGCAAAGTCATATATGAGACTTACCGCACGGTCTATGTAACACCGATGCAGCCCATAATTGAAAAGAAGCATAAATAAATAATCGGAGAGCAGTTCAAGCCGAACTGCTCTCCGATTATTTATTTTTACCGAATCAGCCACAAATCCATATCCGTGTTGCCGGAAATGCCGGGAACTTTTCCCTTAGAGGTGTACTGCCACATCTGAATGTCATAGTAAAAGCCCGGGCTGTCGGTATCGTACTGGGCATACCAGAAATCGTACTTCTTGATCTTACTGAGGTCATACTTGACATAGCCGGCGTAGTTGTTGAAGTAGATCATCGGCTGGTAGCCGGCACGCTCAATGATACTGCAAAATGCGTTGGCACAATCGCACAGCGTCTTTGTTTCGATGCCGTAGGTGCGTGCTTCCGACTTGCCGATCACTTCCCAGTCAAAGACAACGAGCCCGCTGATCGGATAGTTTCTGATCTGCTCCAGCACATAATTGGCTTCTTCCACCGCTTCCTCCACGCTGATCGCCTGCGAGAAGAAGTAGGCGCCGACCAGAAGTCCTGCATCGGCTGCGCTATTAGCAAACTCAGCAAATTTCGTATCCTCGTAAATGCCCCCTTCGGTATAGCCGCGGCCGCCCACGCGGACGATCGCAAATTCCACACCGCTCTCTGCCACTGCCTGCCAGTCGATGCTGCCCTGATAGTGCGAAACATCAACGCCGAGGAGGGTGCGGACACGCGGATCATCATAGTGCATCACGCTGCCCTCACGATGGAAAGCAGACTTATCGTAGCTGTTGACCGGGACACCCGGCAAAACGTCAAGCGTATAGCTGTTATAGTGAATCTTCTGTCTGGCATCCGTTGCCGCAAGGCGGTAAAGCCGCCAGACGATCGCCGCGGCCTCGGCACGCGTGATGCTGCTGTCGGGTTTAAATACCAGTTTGCCGTTTTCCTCGGAGCCGGTCAGCACACCTGCCTCGTACAGTGCGGTCACATAGCCGTCCGAGGTGTCTGCAAAGGGCGATGAAGTGATCGATGCGCCGTAGCCGATCGCTTTTGCGGCAAGACGGGCAACGTCAATGCGCTTCATGGTTCCGCCCAAGTTGCCAACCTGCTCCTTCGCAAGATATCCCATAGAGACCGCGTAAGTACCGTAGCCGCTTGCCCAGTGCTCACCGCTCGGAGCCTGCGCGGTATGCCCGGCGGCAAGCAGCACAAGCTTGAGCGTCTCCCCAGCCGTGATGGCGCGGTCGGGCGCAAAGGTTCCGTCCGGATTACCGTTGATCACTCCGTTTTTGGAAAGATCCATGACATAGTCATAATACCAATGCCCGGGCAGGACATCGCCGTAGGTCTTTCCTGAGTAGGCTTCTTTTTTCCACACTGCACTCGCGGTGACGCCTTCGGTAACGACGCTTCCCTCTGTGATGATCTCACCGGACTTGGTTTGAAGCCCTGCAAAGGTATAGCCGAGCTTGCTCATCTCCGGAAAAGCGCCGTAGCTTTTGCCGATCTCGTAAACCCTGAAGTCTGTATCGTATGTCGCGCCGGTCTCGCGTTTGATGATAAGGTAAGCAAACTCCGTTTCCGCCGCTTCGATCGTCCCGTCCAGATAGAGTGCCGCTTCCTGCAGTCTCCGCCGGGCGAGCCCCTCCTCCGCATTGCCGCCGACGTGACACCATGCGCCAAACGCCTGCGCAAGTTCAAGACGCGTTGCAGTTTTCTCTCCGCGCACGATCTGCACAAGGTCGCTCGTTCCCGTCAGCCAGCTCGTGCCGAAGTTGTAAGTGAAACACACCAGTGCATCAAACTGCCCCTGCGTCAGCTCTCTATCATAGCGAAGGCAAAACTCATTGAGCTTGGCCTCGTAACCGGCAAGCTTTTCGCGCAGCAGCATCTCCGCTTCCTCCTGCGAAATACCGTCCTGATAGTCGTCTGCACCGCACTGCGTGCCGTATCCGATGTACCACTTTCCGCCGGAGCTGTACCGATTCGCATAGAACCCCTCGTATGACTCAATGAGTTCGACCACCGCGTCGCTTGCTGCCATGCTCTGATAGGCAAAACCAGGCACGCACAGCGTCATCATAAGGCACAATGTCAGCAGCAGGGTAAGGAATCTTTTTCTTTTCATTTTTTCTCTCTTTCGCCGTGTTTATTGGTCTATATCGGTAAGAATACCATAAGTTTACATAATAATCAACTACTTGGAGAAAAATTCCGGATTTTACCAAAAATGATAAAATCCGGTCTTTCAGCAAAGCGCATCAAACAGTGCGTCAAGATTTTCCTGCGAATACTCGATCTCCGCGCTGTAAAGCCGCGCAAGCTCGATCTGATCGTCAATCGTAAAGCTTCCGCATCGCGCAAACTGCACAGCGCCGAGGGAACGCAGAAGCCGAACGGAAAGCACCGCGAAAGCAACCTTCCCCACGACGTCACCGTCCTTGTAGGCAAGCGGTACATGACGGTAAAGAAAATAAACAAGCATCTGCTCATATTCCGTCTCACGCAAGCTCATTGAACGCAGAAACGGGGATACGTCCAAGTTCTGCACCAAGTCGAGATCATTCAGCCGCTCCGTCCACGCCTCATCCATGCGCTCCAGCCCGAGATAGAACGGTACCCATTGTGCCACATCCCCGAGATGCACTCCGCAAAGCTCCAGCAGCATCTCTTCACGCGCTTCCACACTGCGCGAACGATCCTGCGCAATGGAGAAAAGTCTGTCGCGGAATGTGAGCAGCGCACGCTCCTCCGCATTTTCCATCTCAGACTCTCCGGTGATGAGCAGCTTCGTCTTCTCCCGCTGCGACAAAATCAGCCTTGCCGCCGCCTCACAGCAAAGTCCCAGTCCGGTCTCCGTGCGCGTGGGCAGAAAGTTTCGGAAGCGTGGATGATCGGCGCAGATTTGGCAGAGCATTTCCTCCCCGCCAAAAAGGATAAGGTCGCAGAGGTTCCTGTCATTGAGAAACGGACAACGCTCGTCCTGTCCGAGCTTAAAGTGCGGCTCCTTTCCCCGGGTAACCGAATACTTCAGGCGTTCCCCCATCTCACCGCTCATGCTGCGGTATGTTCGGAGCGTCTGCGCATCTATGTCGATCTCCCACCCGATACAGCAGCTATGTCTGCATTGATCTGCAATGCAGCGGAACTTCGGATAATAATCCGGATAGACATTCTGCACGCGCTCCCCTCCTCTGCCCATTGTCTTTTCATTATAGCACGTGCCGGCTGCATTTCAACAAAATTTCTTCTGTCTTCTTCGTAGACACAGCGCATGATTTGGTGTAAAATAGCAGAAAATAAACCGCCGGAGGTATCCTATGAAGTCTTCTGACAATCAGCGTTATGCATACAGGAAGGCGCAGCTGGTCGAGGTCATCTGTCAGCTCCGTTTCCCCACCATACTGTCCATCGAAACCAGGGAGCCTGCCGATTTCCAGGAGACGATCCGCGATGTCTTTCCGCGCTATCTCTGCCAGGTCGAGCAGCTTTCGAGCGTGGGCGGTGCGGCGCAGACGGTCAAAAACCATACATTTCTCTCGGAGGACGGCGGCTACAAGCTGAGCCTTACCAAGAATTTTATCGCGCTGTCCACCATGCGCTACACCAACTGGGAGGATTTTGCCCGCGTACTTGATGAGCCGCTTGGTCAGTTCATTCGTCTTTACCGTCCTGCCTGCTTTGACCGCGTCGGTCTGCGCTATGTCAACGCCGTCTCACGCGAAGCTCTCGAGCTCACGGACCGTCGGTGGAACGATCTGTTCCAGCCGCCCTATCTGGGCATTTTGGATGAGGACGGCGTTGCCGAGAAAAGTGTCACCAAATGCTCCGTCGATGTGGAGCGCCGTTTGGACGACCACGCAAATCTCAAGCTTCACGCCGGCCCCGGCTTTGTCCAGCGCAACATTCGCGTCGGGAACAAAATCCAGCAGGTGCAGGAAAAGACCGTCCGCTTCATCTTCGATCAGGACGTTTTCTCCTCCGGCAAGGTGAAAATTGCAGCTGTCGCAGAGACGCTTGACGCACTGCACGACCACGCAGACGGCGTGTTTTCCGACGCGATCACGACCGTACTGCACGATGCGATGGAGCCGGAGGTTCTGTAACGGCATAGAAACCGCATGACGCTGCTGTATGCCGTCTATGACCTTACCGCACGCATGACTGAGGACAGTCCGCCTGCACTGAGCACAAAAAAAAGAAGATTCCCTAAAAATATTTTAGCTTCCAAACAGTTTGTCTTGCAAAGCAGGCGAATGTTTGATATGATTGATGTATTCATAAGGCAAAATCACCCGTGTTTGTATCGGGCAGTATATCGGAAAGGAAAGATTGCTATGATCTACACAACCGAAGTTCAGCATATGTGTCCCGTAGCCAAGGGCGCATATCACGGTCCCGCTCCCATCCCTGAAGAGGGCAAATGGGTTCAGGCCAAGGACATTAAGGACATCTCCGGCTTCACCCACGGCATCGGCTGGTGCGCACCTCAGCAGGGCGCCTGCAAGCTGACGCTCAACGTGAAGGAAGGCATCATCGAAGAAGCTCTCGTTGAGGTGCTCGGCTGCTCCGGCATGACGCACTCCGCCGCTATGGCTTCCGAGATTCTCATCGGCAAGACGATTCTTGAGGCACTCAACACCGACCTCGTCTGCGACGCGATCAACACCGCCATGCGCGAGCTGTTCCTGCAGATCGTCTATGGCCGCACCCAGTCCGCTTTTTCCGAGAACGGTCTCGCCGTCGGCTCCTCTCTTGAGGATCTCGGCAAGGGTCTGCGCTCCCAGGTCGGCACCATGTTCGGCACCAAGGAAAAGGGTCCGCGCTACCTCGAAATGGCAGAAGGCTACTGCACCAAGATGGCGCTCAATGAGAACAACGAAGTCATCGGTTACGAGTTCGTCAACCTCGGCAAGATGATGGACTTCATCAAGAAGGGCATCGACGCCAATGAGGCACTCGAAAAGGCCAAGGGCCACTACGGTCAGTGGGATGCTGCGGTCAAATACATTGACCCGCGTCAGGAATAAGGAAGGAGGACGAAAAAATGGCATTGTTTGAAAACTACGACAGAAGAATCAACAAGATCAACGGCGTCCTCGCTCAGTATGGCATCAAGTCCGTGGAGGAGTGCCGCGAGATCTGCCAGGCGAAGGGCTTCGATCCCTACGAAATCGTCAAGGGCATTCAGCCCATCTGCTTTGAAAACGCTTGCTGGGCCTACACCGTCGGTGCTGCCATCGCTCTGAAGGCCGGCGTGAAGACCGCCGCCGAAGCCGCCAAGAAGATCGGCGAAGGTCTGCAGGCCTTCTGCATCGATGGCTCTGTTGCCGAAGACCGCAAGGTCGGTCTCGGTCACGGCAACCTCGGTGCCATGCTGCTGAGCGAAGAATCCAAGTGCTTCGCCTTCCTTGCCGGTCACGAATCTTTCGCTGCTGCCGAAGGCGCGATCGGTATCGTCAAGAACGCCAATAAGGCTCGTAAGGAACCGCTGCGCGTGATCCTCAACGGTCTGGGCAAGGATGCCGCTCAGATCATCTCCCGTATCAATGGCTTCACCTATGTTCAGACTCAGTTCGATTACTTCACCGGTAAGCTCGCTGTCGTCAGAGAGATCCGCTACTCCGATGGTGAGCGCGCCAACGTTCGCTGCTACGGCGCTGACGATGTCCGCGAAGGCGTTGCCATCATGCACTCCGAGGGTGTTGACGTTTCCATCACCGGTAACTCCACCAACCCCACCCGTTTCCAGCATCCTGTTGCCGGCACCTACAAAAAGGAATGCATCGAGCAGGGTAAGAAGTACTTCTCCGTCGCTTCCGGCGGCGGCACCGGCCGTACCCTTCACCCCGATAACATGGCTGCCGGTCCCGCTTCCTACGGCATGACCGACACCATGGGCCGTATGCACAGCGATGCTCAGTTTGCAGGCTCCTCTTCCGTCCCCGCTCATGTGGAGATGATGGGCTTCCTCGGCATGGGCAACAACCCCATGGTCGGCGCTACTGTTGCTGTTGCAGTTGCGGTTGCTGAGAGCCTCAAGTAAGAAACCACCCGAAATGATTATTGAGAGGGGGTACCGATTCGGTATCCCCTCTTTCTTAAAACTTAAAACTCAAAAAACTCTCCGCTTTTGAAGCGGAGAGTTTTTTTGATTGGTACATCAGATCTTCATGCACACATCCCATGCGCTCCAGATGACGTTGCGCAGGTTGCCCCACTTCTCGCAGGTGCCCACGCGCTTGACACCCTTTTCGTTGGGGGCAATGGGTGCCGGAACAAAACCGATGCCGTTGACCACAGCGTCACACTCGATTTTAAAGGCTTCCTTGCCGCCCTTGGGCGCGACCATAACATAGCCGTCCCCGATTTCGGTGATGGTGTGCTCCAGATACACGGGGACCTTCTTGAACGCGAGCATCTCACGAAGGAAAGAACTGTTGGCAAGGCAGGTTCCGGGCGTAACGATCAGGTCGTTGGCAAACTCGACAATGATCGGGTGCTTGCCCTGCAGCACCATCTCATACGCCGCTTCGCAGGAGGACTGGCCGCCGCCGAAGAACACGATCTTGTCGCCGGGATCCTCACCGAGCAGGAGCTGAGTGAAATTGATGGTCTTGTTGAAGCCCTTGACCGGCAGCGTCTTGGGAACAGCTCCGGTGCAAACGATGATCTCATCGAACTCGCGCTTGAGCGTGGCAGGAGAGTTGATCTCCATGTTGAAGCGAACCTCAATATCGTACTTCTTCATCTCGCGCTCGTACCATGCCAGCAGCTGCTTATCCGCTTCCTTAAAGCTCATCGCAGCAGCGGTGACATAAATGCCGCCGAGCCTGTCGCTCTTTTCAAAGATGACCGGCTTATGTCCGCGCTTGGCAAGCACAAGGGCACTTTCCATACCGCCGATGCCGCCGCCGATAATGGCAACCTTCTTGGCCTTCTTGGCGGGAACGAGCTTATACTTATTGTGCTGCATGGTGGACGGTGTCAGCGCGCAGCGGGCAAGATGCAAGGAGTCGTCAAGCGACTGCATGTTCGGCGTACCCTTGGACTTGGAGAAGCTAAAGCAGGCATTGTGGCAGTTGATACAGGGCTTGATGTCCTCAATACGGTCCTCGATGATCTTATTGACCCACTCGGGATCGACGAGATTCTGTCGGGCAACACCCATAGCGTCGATCTTGCCTGCGGCGATCTCCGCTGCGGCAACCTCAGGCGTCATCTTACCGGCACAGACGACGGGACGCGTGGTGAAGTTCTTGATATGTTCGACCTCGGCAAGGTTACAGTTGGCAGGCATATAGACCGGCGGATGCGCCCAGTACCAGGCGTCATAGGTACCGTTGTCGCAGTTGAACATATCGTAACCGGCTTCTTCCAGATACTTGATCGCTTTCTCGGATTCCGCCATGTCGCGGCCGAATTCCTCGAACTCTTCGCCCGGGACAGCGCCCTGACCGAAACCCTTGGTCTTGGAGACAACGGAGTAGCGCAGAGCGACCGGGAAATCAGGGCCGCACTCGCGCTTGATCGCCTGCACGATCTCGACCGGGAAACGGTAACGATTCTCAAACGAGCCGCCATACTCGTCGGTACGGTGGTTCATGTTGGCGATAGTGAACTGGTCGAGGAGGTACCCCTCGTGAACGGCATGGATCTCCACGCCGTCCACGCCGGCATCCTTGCACATCTTGGCGGTCTTGGCAAATGCCTCGACCATCTCGTGAATTTCCTCCACCGTGAGCGGACGGGAATTCAGCTCGGGATACCAGCGATTCGGCGTCTCGGACGCGGAGGCACAGCTGTACTCGACATCCAAAAACGGCTTGGCAGCCGCACCGAAGGGCTTCTTCTTGAGCATATCGACCATCATCTGGTTGATCGCCATGGAGCGACCGAAGCCGCCGGCAAGCTGAATGAAGAGCTTCGCCCCGGTCTTGTGGAACTCAGGCATCCACTCGGCAAGGTCCTTGAACATTTTCTTATTCTGATAGAGCCAGCGGCGCCCCATCGTATCGCGCACACACTGCATGCCCGGCAGCACCAGGCCGACATTGTTCTGCGCGCGGTTGAGGATATGATACGCGGCTTCCCTGTCGAAATGACACGGCTCCAACCAGCCGAACAGTGACGTACCGCCCATGGAGACCTGCACGATGCGATTCTTGATCTCTACATTACCAATTTTCCAAGGGGTAAACAAGGGACTGTATTTTTCGTTCATGCGATATTCCTCCTCCGTTTACTGCGAATACCTTATGTATTCAAATTACTGTGTTCATTATACAAGATATTTTTCAGATTTTGCAACTTTTTTTCACACTTTATGCAAAAAAGAGGACGCTATGCCGCGTCCTCCGGGTAAATTCCCCGTTTCTTTTTCTGCACCGTCTGTGGGATTTTCCCGCACGATAGTCCTTACAGCAGGATCGGCTGAAACTGTCGGCCTTCGAGCGCCAGCTCGGCGGTAGGAATAATTTTTGTAAAATCTGCGATCAGCGAGGTCGGCTTTGTCTCGGCATTGTCCTGTCCGAAGGGAACGAAATAATAGTTTTTCCGATTGAGCAGGACTGCCAGATTCGGTGCGCTTGCCGACAGTCCGTCATTCGTGGCAATGGCCAGCACCACCGGCTTTCCGTTGCGCAGATGCCCCTTTGCCGCCATTGTCACAGGGCCGTCCGTGATGCCGTTTGCAAGCTTTGCAAGCGTGTTGCCCGTACAGGGTGCGATCACAAGAACATCCATTGCTCCCTGCGGGCCAAGCGGCTCTGCCTCGACGATATTGCGCACGGCCTTTCGCCCGGCAAGACTTTCCACACGCTCGATCAATGCGTCTGCGCGTCCAAAGCGCGTGTCATACTTTGCCGCATTCTCTGACAAAATCGGTACCACTTCATGCTCGTGCGCGATCTGTTCGTAAACCTTCAGCAGTTCCGGATGATTACAGAACGAGCCGCAAAATGCAAATCCGATTTTCATTCCTGTCCCTCCATAAGCTTGCATAGCGTTTTCTTCATTGCAATCGCTGCCGTCTCCGGCGCGACTTTTCCGGGCAAACCGCCCGCCTTGATGTAGTTCAGGCGCAGCGCCTCCACTGCCTTTTTGTCAAAGCCGGAGGCAGAGGCAAGCTCGATCAGCAGGCAATCCGGTGCGATTTCGCGCAGCAGCGCTTCATCAAACACCTGCTGCGGCACAGTATTGAAGATCACGCGGAAACCGCTGACTTTTCCGGCAAGGCGGTTGGTATGCACACCGGCATAGCCAAATGCATCGATCCACGCAAGATCGGAGAGCTTGCGTGCGCTGACGGTTACCCGCGCTCCGATTGCCTGCAGGTCATGCGCAAGAAGCTTTCCGATGCGGCCAAAGCCGACCACCAGGCAGGGCGTTCCGTGCAGCGTGACGGGAAGCTGGCGCATTGCCGTTTCGATCGCGCCCTCCGCCGTTGGGATAGCGTTTTGTACGGTAAGCTCCTCCCGCGAGAAAAAATCCACCAATGTCAGGCCGAAACGCTCCGCTGAGCGGCGATCCTCCTCCCGAACCGCACCGGCATAGATCTGCTGCTGCGGACGCAGCAGTCTCCAGATTTCTTCGATTGCAAGCTCTGTGCCGTTGAGCCTTCCGTCTTTGGAAAGCGGCACAGGCAGAACGATCACCTCCGCTTTCACGGCATCGCACAGTGCCGCAGGATCGGCTCCCCCGGGCAGCTCCCAGGTAGAAACCTCGTACCCATCGTTTTTCAAAAAATGTGATAGCAGGCGCATCCGTGCGTCGCCGCCAAGAATTCCGATTGTTTTTCCCATTTCGTTCCCCCTTTCCGTCCATTTTATGAAAGGGGGCTGTCCTATTAGAAGCACATAAAAACAGAAACGGCGCAACCTTCGTCACGCCGTTTCTGCTTATCGTATTCAATTAGTCTTTCCGTCAATCGGATGCGCTCGTTACTTGGGCTTCTTTGCGTTAATAATGATGAACACAACAGAGCTGATCGCCAGCAGGAACGGATAGAACAGGCAGGGAATGATCTCAAACGCAGAGACCTTGCCGCCGAGCTCTGCAGCTGCAGAGATGGCAAGGAGCATCTGGGCGCCGTAAGGGATGATGCCCTGGAAAACGCAGGAGAAGGTATCGAGCAGGGACGCGCTTTCCTTCGGGGAGATACCGTATTCGTCACTGATCTCCTTGGCAATGGGGCCGGCCATGACGATAGCAACGGTGTTGTTCGCCGTGGCAATATCCATGGCACCGACGAGCAGACCAACACCGAGACGGCCACCGACGCTGCCCTTGAACGTGCGGCGAATGAAAGCGAGCAGGGACTCGAAGCCGCCGTATTCGCGGATCAGTCCGCACATGGAGGAAACAAGGATCGTAACGAGAATGGTTTCAAACATACCGGAGGCGCCGCTGCCCATGTTGCCGAGCAGAGAGATCGAATCCACCGTACCGGTCGTAAGAACAATGATGCTGCCGGAAAGGATGCCGATGAGCAGAACGACGAACACATTCCAGCCGATAATGCCGCCGACAAGAACGAGAACATAGGGGATCAGGAGAAGCATATTGTAGCTTGGGATCTCGATCTGGGCAAGGTTTGCGCTGCGGGAGGAAACGAGAATCAGCACGAGCGTCACGATGGCGGCAGGCAGCGCGATCTTGAAGTTGGCGCGGAACTTATCCTTCATCGCGCAGCCCTGCGTGTTGCAGGCGGCGATGGTGGTATCGGAAATAAAGCTGAGGTTATCGCCGAACATGGCACCGCCCATAACGGAGCCGATGCAAAGCGGCAGAGAGAAGCCGGAGACGTTGGATACGGCAACGGCAATGGGAACGATCAGTGTGATCGTGCCGCAGGAGGTACCCATGGCGGTGGAGACGAAGCAGGAAGCGACGAACAGAACCGCAACCGCCGTCCACGCGGGAGTGACGGAGAGCAGGAAGTAAGCAACCGCTTCTGCGCTGGAACGGCCCGTGACACCGACAAACACGCCGGCAGCAAGGAAGATGAGAATCATCGTCATGATGTTCTTATCGCCAACCCCCTGGCCCATAATGGCGATTTTCTCATCAAACTTGAGTTCTTTGTTCTGAAGGCACGCAACGAGCAGAGCGATCAGGAACACGACCACGATAGGAATGGAGTAGAAACCCATCGAGATCTTCATCACATACTCAAATACGATGCCGAGTCCGAGATACAGCACCAGGAATACCAGAATCGGCAGCAGTGCTTTTGCATTTGCTTGTTTCTTCATTGTTTTTACCTCTTTTCTTTTTGGGAAGCTCCCACATTTTGGGACGAAAAAAGCCCTCGTCCCTTGAGCATTCTCAAGGACGAGAGCAAACGCTCACGTGATACCACCTTGATTCGTCTGTTTCTCACGAAACAGACCTCCGCAGGTACAACCATACCCTGACGCTGTAATGGGCGCTCCCATCGCAGCCTTACGCTTTCGCGCTCGGTGCGCAGCTCCGAGACCATCTTCCGCACTGTTTTCCGCGCCTCTTTTCAGCTCCCGAGGCTCTCTGTGGCGTTCCGCCGTGTGTACTCTTCTCTTCATTGCCTTTATTTTATCGAAATTATATTCAAATCGCAGTGACTTGTCAACCGTTATTTTTTACATTTTTTTGTTATTTTTTCTCGATCCTTTTAAAAGAAACGACAAAGGGGTATTCGGGAAATGCCCCTTTGTTATGAGATTGATACAACAAACCGCCAGACAGGCTCAGCGATTGCAATGCCGAGCAGTGCCGAAGCGGCGTTGGCACAGATGCCGTACAGCATCGCGCAGCTCTTGCTCTGTCCCTTGAGGGCTCTGTAATAAAAGGCGCTTTCAAACACTGTGATCACGATTTCGATGGGAGCAAAGAAAATGTACGACCAGCCGCTCACGCCGTGGTTGAGCACCGTGAAAGCAATATAGAGTGCAAGACCGCCCTGTGTCACGAGGTTTGTCAGCAGAAACACCTTTCTGTTTTCCTTCCACGAAAAGCCGAACAGGAGCAGCAGCGCGCCCTCGATCAGAACGGTCGGCACAAAGGTCGAAAGAAACTGCAGCGCATAGGCGGCAAAAACAGGTGGCACAGAACCGGCAGAATTTTCTCCGTCCCACGTTACCGTCGTGCTCGACTGGAGCGTCTGGCGCTGCTGCACATCGGAGATCCACGTTTCGCCTGACTTTGTCACAATAATAATACGGTACGTTTCCGGTACGCCGTGATAGGCGAAGGTATGCAGCGGATTTCCCGACTCGTCCGTATTCTCCGCATAAAGATTTCCCCACATCGGCGCGCCGTTGGTACCCTGCGCCGTGCAGGCGTGCCAGCCGTCCGGTACAGCAGAGCGCAAAGCGTCTAAAAGCTCACCGTCAAGCGTGTCCTCCCTTTCATGGTAGCTCCATTCAATGCCTTGATAACCATCGGTATCATCATATTCTCCCTCGGCAAGGAGATCGAGGTAGTAGGTCTCCTGCGGTGCATTTTTCACCCGCACGACGAGCTGCGGCTTCGGTCCGAAGTCGGCGAAAGCCGTGATACTGAGAATCAGCGATATTAGGAGTGTGCAAAGAAAAAGCCATGTTATCTTCCGTTTCATCTCTCCCGTCCTTTCTCCCATCGTATTTTTAGACGCAGCGGCACGGAAAAAGCTCCGTGCCGCCGAAATCATTCACTTTATGCCCAGTTGAAATTTCCCTCACCGGCAAGCTGTGCGAAATGGTACTTGACAATGCCGAGATCCATCTTGCTGTATGCTCCGCCGGTGGCTTCTGCCTTAACGATGTTCTCCCCGATCAGCGTAAAGCGAAAGCGCTGCTGATTCACTGCCGTGGGTGCAAGCATCGCTGCTTTCATACCGCGGCCAAACCACTCGGGCAGGGTGCGATCGGCACGGAAGCATTCGCGCATCGGGCGGCTTTCGTGCGCAACGCCCTGTGTAAGTCCGTATCCGATGGCGATCACACCGCGCAGCTCCTCCCCCTTGCCGAGCTGTATGCGCTTCTTTGCCGCTGCGCGGGAGAAGGTAAGTCCTACCCAGCAGGTATTGAGTCCGAGCATCTGTGCAAGCAGCACAAGTCGCTCTCCGTACCAGCCAAGCCGCTCGTCAAGCTCCTTATCGCGTTTTCCCACAAGAGCGATATAGTTGCGCACGTTGCTGAACTTTCCGTAATGCGCCATAAACCCGCTGAAAGCGTCGTTTTCCTCCGTGACAAGCTGCAGATGAAGCATTCCCTCCTCATTGCACTCCCGAATCTCCTCTTCGAGCCGCTCCACCGTTTCCGTCTCAATCGGCTTTGTCAAATAAGCGCGCACGCTGTGACGCGCCAAAATGGTTTCCAGCATCGTCATTTCCCACACCTCCGCACAGTTGGCAGATGTTTTTTACATATTATGATTATAACACGCTTGATCGAATCATGACAATAGGAAGTAAAAAAATAAGCAGTCTTAATTCTGTTCGTTCTTTCTTCCTCGTTTGACATCTGTCCTTTGCCTGCGTTATAATAGCGTCATCACATAAATCCAAGCGAGGTGCCCGATGAAAGTATTATGCTTCGGTTCTCTCAACATTGACTATACCTATGCCGTTGAACATTTTGTCGGCGCAGGGGAAACGCTTTCCTCTGCTTCCATGCAGGTATTCAGCGGCGGCAAAGGGCTGAATCAGTCGATCGCCCTTGCGAAGGCCGGCGCGGAGGTTTCCCTCGCCGGTGCCATCGGAAAGGACGGCATCTTCCTGCTCGACACCGCCGCTGCCTCGGGCGTAGATACATCGCTCGTCCGAATTCTGGACGAGGTACACACCGGTCACGCCATCATTCAGCGCGATGTCAGCGGCGGCAACTGTATTCTGCTCTATGGCGGTGCAAATCGCTCCATCACAAAAGCGCTGATCGACGATGTTCTTTCCCACTTTGACGCAGGCGACTGCCTCGTGCTGCAAAATGAGATCAACGAGCTTGCCTATCTCATGGATGCCGCCAAATCACGAGGACTTCGTGTGGTACTCAATCCCTCCCCGATGAACGAGGCCATTCTTGCGCTGCCGCTGTCTCAGGTCGACCTGTTTCTTTTAAACGAGGTGGAAGCCGCCCAGCTATCAGGCTGCAAAACCATCGAAATGACGGACGGTGAAGCCGTTTTGAAGGCACTGCGCGAGCGGTTTCCTTCTGCCGCCATCGTCCTCACGCTCGGCGAGCACGGCTCTTGGTATGCCGATGACAGCGAGCTCGTTTATCAGCCGGCGATCCGCGTTGCCGCAGTGGACACCACCGCAGCGGGAGACACCTACGAGGGGTTCTTCCTTGCCTCCCTTCTGCGCGGTGAAAGTGTGCAGCGTTCCATGCAGCTTGCTGCGAAAGCTGCGGCAATTGCCGTCACCCGACACGGTGCCGCACCATCCATTCCGACAAGGTCGGAAGTGGAGCCTTGACACAAAAGGGCCCGGTTTCCCTGTGGTGATATGCTCCCTTTATGCGAGACAGTGAAATAAAAAACTGTCGAACATGAAGGG
>JAUMWI010000035.1 GCA_030529725.1 Eubacteriales bacterium
TTACCGTTATGCCCGTGAAAGTTCAGCTTTTGCTGGAGGAGGCGGTCGGCCTTTTTGACGGGATGGCAAAGGGGAATAGTCCGCACCGAAACAAGTTCCTCGGTGCATATATTTTTACGGCGGGTGCCTACATTTGCCTGAGTACGATTTTTGAGATGCTGGGATTACAGGCCGTGACAACGACGGGTGCATCGGTCGCACTGCCTGCGCCGCTGAGCGACATCAACGGCGCGATCGCCATGGGTGTGATGTCCTACGGCGTGATTTTGATCGGTGGGCTCATCGGCGGCGGATTGCGTGGCTTTGGCAACGCGCTCAAGGATTTCTCGCTTCCGATCTCGATGAGCTTCCGACTGTTCGGTGCGCTGCTTTCCGGTGCGCTGGTGACGGAGCTGGTGTATTACTACATGGCACTTTCCTTTGTGCTGCCGGTGATCGTGGGCGTTCTGTTCACGGTGATCCATGCGCTCATTCAGGCGTATGTTCTGACCATGCTGGTGTCGACCTTCTATGGGGAATCGACCGAAAAGCATGAGAAGAAACCCAGGGAAAAGAAAATCAAGAAGCAGCGCGGAAAAGCGGCTGCCTGACAAACGAAACATGATAGGAGATAAAATGATGAAAACTTTGAAAAGAATGCTTGCGATCACGTTAATGCTCGGTGTGCTGTTTGCACTGTCTGTTCCGGCGTTTGCCGCCGTGGAGTCCGGCGCGGAGACTGCCGCTGTGGCGTCCGCGGAACTGGCGGAGGCGAGTGTTACCGGCAGCAAGGCAACGGCATCTGCAATTCTGATTGCAGTTGCCGCACTTGCCGGCGCGCTGGCAATGGGTTTCGCCATTTCAAAGAGCGCGGAGAGCATCGCCCGCCAGCCTGAGGCTGCCGGTCCGATCCGTACGGCGATGATGCTGGGCCTCGTGTTTATTGAAACGGTCGTTATTTACGCGCTGATCGTTGCCATTCTGATTATCTTTGTTCTTTAAGCGATTGAAACCAGACTCCCGAGAAGGAGGAGAACGAAATGCCATTGAATATCAATTTCCAACAGGTCTTTCTTCACATGTTCAACTTCGCGCTGCTCTTCGGCGCGATGTACTTCCTGCTCTATCAGCCCGTGAAGAAGTTCATGGACGAGCGCGCCGCGCGCTACGCGAAGATGGACGAGGAGGCGAAGGCCAAGCTCGCCGAGGCGGAGCAGAGCAAGGCAGACTATGAAAAGAAGCTCGCGGACGTCAGCGCCGAGATCGAGGCGAAGAAGGCGGAGGCGCACGCCGCGCTGGACGCGGAGCTGGCGACGGCGCGCGCACAGGCGCAAAGAAGCGCCGACGAGCTGGTGGAAAAGAGCCGCCGCACGGCGCAGAGCGAGCGCGAGAAGCTGCTGCGCGATGCTGAAAGTGAGATTTCCGAGCTGGTGGCAGCCGCCGCCGAAAAGCTGGTGCTGCAAAGCACGGAGGAAGCGTACGAGCAGTTTTTAGCGACGGCGGAGGAGCGCGGAGCGAATGCGTGAGGCGATACTCTATTCCACCACCGCGCCGACGAGCGAGCAGGAGCAGCGCTTCTGCGCATTTTTAGCTGAGCGCTACGGCGAGCCGTTCGCCCTTTCTTGGCGGCAGAGCGAGGACTATCCGCGCGGGTTCCGCCTTGTCGCGGGGGAAGACCTGTTTGACTGGAGCATGGACGGCAGGCTCCGTCAGCTCCGGCAGGCATTGGCCAAAGAGACTGACACAAAACCGCTTTTGCAGCAGGTGGAGGATACCGCCTGCGCGGTGAGAGCGCAGAAAAAGAGCGAAAAGGAAGCGGTTTTATATTCCGAAGCTCCGCCGACGGAGGAGCAGGAAAACCGCTTCTGCGCGTTTTTGGCAGAGAAGTACGGCGAAAGCTACACGCTGCGCTGGGAAAAATCCGACGAGGCTAAGGGCGGCTTCCGCCTTGCCGTCGGCGAGGAGGTCTATGACTACACCGCCGAGGGGAGATTGCACCAGTTCAAGGACTGGCTGCAAAGCGAGATCAAGGCACAGGGCAACATCATCCCGCTGCTCAAGACCGCCGTGGGCGATTGGACGCCCAAGGCACTGTCCTCCGAGGTCGGCACGGTGATTTCCGTGGGCGACGGGATTGCCGTGGTTTCCGGGCTTGCCCATGCCGCCTACGGTGAGATCCTGCTGTTTGAGGGCGGTGTGCGCGGAATGGTGCAGAACTTGAGCGAGGAAACCGTCGGCTGCATTTTGTTTGACGATGAAGCGTCCGTCAGTGCAGGCAGCGCGGTCAAGCGCACAAACAGAACGGCGGGCATTCCGGTGGGTTACGGCTTTTTGGGCCGCGCCGTCAATTCGCTCGGTGTGCCGATCGATGGTCTCGGGGAGATCAAGGCGGACGGCTACCGTCCGATCGAAAGTCCGGCACCCGGCATTATCGACCGCCAGAGCGTCAACCGCCCGATGGAGACGGGTATCCTTGCCATCGACTCCATGTTCCCGATCGGCCGCGGTCAGCGTGAGCTGATCATCGGTGACCGTCAGACGGGTAAAACCGCCATTGCACTCGATACGATCCTTAACCAGAAGGGCAAGGACGTTATTTGCATCTATGTGTCCATCGGTCAGAAGGCAAGCTCTGTCGTGCAGCTTGCGCAGACGCTGAAAAAGCACGGGGCGATGGACTATTCCATTATCGTTCATGCCAGCGCGAGCGAAAGCGCGCCGCTGCAATACATTGCCCCCTACGCCGGCTGCGCGCTGGGCGAATACTTTATGGAACAGGGCAAGGACGTGCTCATCGTCTACGACGATTTGAGCAAGCACGCTATCGCGTACCGCGCGATGAGCCTGCTGCTGGGACGCTCCCCGGGGCGCGAGGCCTATCCGGGCGATGTGTTCTATCTGCACTCCAGACTTTTGGAGCGCGCGGCGCACCTGAGCGATGAGAAAGGCGGCGGCAGCATGACCGCGCTTCCCATTGTGGAGACGCAGTCGGGCGATGTGTCCGCCTATATTCCGACGAACATCATTTCCATCACGGACGGTCAGATCTTTTTGGAAAGCAGCTTGTTTTTTGCCGGTCAGAGACCTGCGGTCAATGTGGGACTTTCGGTGTCCCGTGTCGGCGGCGATGCGCAGACCAAGGCAATGAAAAAGGCGGCAAAAACCATTCGACTCGATCTTGCACAGTACCGCGAGATGGAAGTGTTCACGCAGTTTTCCAGTGATCTGGACGATACCACAAAGCGTCAGCTTGTTTACGGACAGGGCTTGATGAGACTTTTGCGGCAGAAACAGTATCATCCGTACAGCATGGTGCAGCAGGTCGTTCTGCTCGTTGCGGCTCTGCACCATACGATGCAGGAGCTTCCGGCAGATCGGCTGGATTCGTTCGCTCTCAAGCTGCTTGAGCAGATGCAGGTGCGGCAGGGTGCGCTGATGCAGCGCATCGCGAGAACGAGGACGCTCTCTGATGAAGATGAAAAGACGATCATTGAAGAAGCAAAACGGCTGGTAGGCGAAGAACTTTCGGCGTAAAGGTGAGGTGAGACCGGTATGGCGAGCGCAAAGGAGATCAAAAACCATATTGGCAGCGTGAAAAGCACGCAGAAGATCACGAATGCCATGTATCTGATTTCTTCGACAAAGATGCGAAGAGCAAGGGAGAGTCTTGCACAGACACAACCCTATTTTGACGCGCTGCGTACGGAGATCGCCCGTGCCTTTGAACATTCTGACAGCAAAAAGAGCCACTATGTTGCCGGCCACCGCAAGGAGTCGGACACAGACGCCTATGGCTATCTGGTGCTGACGGCGGATCGTGGTCTTGCCGGTGCATACAACCAGAATGTCATCAAGGAAACGCTGCACCTCATGGCGCAGCATGAAAACAACAAGCTGTTCGTCGTCGGCGATTACGGAAGGCAGTATTTTCTCTCACACCGTATTCCGTTTGAAAAAAGTTTTCTTTACACCGCGCAGAGTCCAAGCATTCCCCGCGCACGCGAAATGGGTGCGCTGCTGCTGGATCTCTACGACAGGGGTGAAATTCAACGAGTGTATGTCGTTTACACCGAGGTGGGCAGCGGCATGAACCTCGATGTCCGCGCCGACTGCCTGCTGCCGATCCAACCTGAGACCTTTGCGCAGGACAGCCCGGAGGAAAACAGGCTTCGCTTTGAACCCTCGGCTGACGTGGTGCTTGCACACGCCGTTCCGAATTATGTCACAGGCTATCTGTACAGCGCGGTGGTGGAGAGCTTCTGCGCGGAGCAGAACGCCCGCGCAGCTGCAATGGATTCGGCCAATCAGAATGCACAGGAGCTTTTGGAAACACTAAAGGTCGCGTATAACCACGAGCGGCAAGGCGCCATTACGCAGGAGATCACGGAGGTCTCTGCCGGCGCAAGAGCAAAAAAACAGCACGGAAAGGACAGATGCAGCCATGAAAAATAAGGGTGCGATTATACAGGTTTCAGGCAGCGTCATTGACGTCCGTTTTGAGGCCGGTTTCCTGCCGAGGATCCGGGAGGCACTGACGGTCGAGGTCGAGGGCAAGACACTTGTGATGGAGGTGGCGCAGCACATTGAGGATGACTGCGTGCGCTGTATTATGCTCGCCGGCAGTGAGGGGCTTTCCCGCGGCATGGAAGTCACGGCAACAGGCGACTGCATCCGCGTTCCGGTAGGGAAATGCACGCTGGGCAGACTGTTCAATGTCCTCGGTGAGCCGATCGACGGAGAAGGCCCCATTCCCGAAACGGAGGAGCGCTGGTCGATCCACCGCAAAGCACCGCGGTTTGACGAGCAGAGCCCTGCAGTCGAGATCCTGGAGACCGGTATCAAGGTCATCGACCTGCTTGAGCCCTACCCCAAGGGCGGCAAGATCGGCCTGTTCGGAGGTGCCGGCGTCGGCAAGACGGTGCTTATTCAGGAGCTGATCCACAACGTTGCCATGGAGCACGGCGGCTACTCGATCTTCACCGGCGTTGGTGAACGCAGCCGCGAGGGCAACGACCTATGGAAAGAAATGAAAGAGAGCGGCGTTTTTGAAAAAACCGCCCTCATTTTCGGTCAGATGAACGAGGCGCCCGGCGTCCGTATGCGCGTGGGTCTGTCGGGTCTTACGATGGCGGAATACTTCCGCGACACGGAGCATAAGGATGTGCTTCTGTTCATCGATAATATTTTCCGCTTTGTCCAGGCGGGCAGCGAGGTATCGACTCTGCTCGGGCGTATGCCCTCCGCCGTCGGTTATCAGCCGACGCTTGCCAATGAAATGGGTGAGCTGCAGGAGCGTATCACCTCCACGAAGAACGGTTCGGTGACCTCCGTGCAGGCGGTCTACGTGCCGGCAGACGACCTGACCGACCCTGCGCCGGCAACAACATTTTCTCACCTTGATGCGACAACGGTTTTGAGCCGTAAGATCGCAGAGCAGGGGCTCTATCCTGCCGTCGATCCGCTGGAGTCTACCTCCCGTATTCTGGAGGCCGACATCGTCGGTGAGCGGCACTATCGTATTGCGCGTCAGGTGCAGTCAACGCTGCAGAAGTACCGCGAATTGCAGGATATTATCGCCATTCTCGGCATGGAAGAACTGAGCGATGAGGATAAGCTGACGGTCAGCCGCGCGAGAAAGATCCAGCGATTCCTTGCCCAGCCGACCTTCGTGGCGGAGAAATTTACGGGATTGAAGGGCAAGTACGTCCCACTGAACGAGACTCTGCGCGGCTTTGAGGAGATCCTCAGCGGCAGCATGGACGAGTACCCCGAGGCGGCGTTTTATAACGTCGGAACGATTGACGAGGCATTGGAGAAGGCGAAAAAGCTGGAAAGCGGTGAGATAGAATGAACTGCTTTCACCTGAAGATCCTTGCTGCAGAGCGCGTGTTTTTTGACGGTGCGTGCCGGTCACTCGTTGTGCCGACCCTCGATGGACTTTACGGGATCCAGGCACAACACGAAAATGTGGTGATTGCCGTTGTCCCCGGCACACTGTCACTGCGCAGCGCGGAAGGTGAGGAGATCGTCGCCGCCGTTTCGGGGGGAGTTCTCAAGATGGAGAACAACGAGGCACTGCTGCTGGTGGACACAGCGGAGCGTCCGGAGGAAATTGACCTGAGCCGGGCAGAGCGTGATGCCGCAGAGGCGAAGGAAGCACTGCTGCAGAAGCGATCCGCGCAGGAGAGCCATCTGGCGGAGGAACGTATGGCGCGTGCCTTGAATCGAATCAAGACAAAAAAGTATAAAAGATAACCGGAAAAGGAGACTGTTGCAGGTAATTTGCAACAGTCTCCTTTTCGTTTGGAAAAAGACGCAGGAAAACCGGATTCCCTGACAGGATTCTGCCTGTTTTGCGCAATTGTGAGATTAAAATAGCAGAAAAGGAGGGGAAAATTATGGAAATGTCAAGAAAGAATGTTTTTTTGTCCCGGCGGGTGCTGCATCTGCCTGTTGAGAGCATACATCCCAACCCCAACCAGCCGCGTCGCTATTTTGAAGAAGCTGCGCTGGAGGAACTGAGCGAAAGCATTCGACAATACGGCATTTTGCAGCCGCTTACCGTTCGGCGCAGCGCAGTCGGCTATGAGCTGATTGCAGGGGAGCGGCGGCTGCGTGCGGCGAAGCTTGCAGGACTGTGCGAGGTGCCGTGTCTTCTTGCGCGGGCAGAGGAGGAAAGCTCTTCGATTCTGGCACTGATCGAAAACCTGCAGCGAAGAGACCTGCATTATTTTGAGGAAGCGACTGCCATTGCAAAGCTGATCACCGCTTACGGCCTTTCTCAGGAGCAGGCAGCGGAAAAGCTTGGGAAGTCGCAGTCTGCCATCGCAAACAAGCTGCGGCTGCTGCGCCTGTCGCCGGATTGCGCACTCATGCTGCGAGAAAACGATCTTTCCGAGCGGCACGCCAGGGCGCTGCTGCGACTGTCCGACGAGGAGGAGCGGCTCAGCGCACTTCATGAGATCATCGAGCGCGGATATAATGTTGCGCAGACAGAGGAGTACATAGAAAATCTTCTGAACGAGACGGAGGTAACGCCGCCCCGGAGAAAGCCGACGTACGTCATAAAAGATGTGCGGATCTTCTTAAACGGTGTGCGGCGGCAGCTCGGTATCATGCAACGCGCTGGCGTTAACGCCAACGCCGAGCGGCAGGACACGGACGAGGAAATTAGATTGATAATACGAATCCCGAAACAAAAAAAGATTTAATATTGTCACCAATTTGTAGTGCTTTTTCTTTTTGTCTGTGCTAATATTGCGAAAGGATGAGTACATTTTAGGCGCAGGCTTAAATAGGAGAAAAGACAATGGATGAAAAGGAAAAGCTTCCCACAGGGGGAAAACGATTGAAAAGAAACCGCAGGGGTCTGCTGATTGCGGCGCTTTGTGTGTTTGGCGCGCTTATCATTGGCTTTGGTGCGGTGTGCTTTGCGGCAAGCAGCTCCACCGCGATTCTGCGCGGTGTGCGTCTGTTCGGCATTGATTTCGGCGGCATGACGGTCGAGCAGGCGGCGAGGGAGCTGGAGGCTGACATCGTACAGGGCGACTGTGCGGGCGCGCGGTTCTGCGTGGACGAGGGACATGAGGTGTTCAAGAGCTATGCCCAACTCGGCATGACGCTCGACTGCGAGCAGAGCGCACAGGCGCTTTACGCCTATGGACGGGAGGGGAACCTCCTGCAAAACGGCTGGCAGTATATTTTTGCCCGCGGCGCAGAAATCAAACCTGTGTGGAATATCGACGAAGCGCACATGAAAAAGACTGCCCACGAGATCGCAAATGAGCTGACCTACGCCCCTGTTGACTTCTCCTGCGCTGCGGACGAGACCGGTCTGTACGCCATCAAGCCCTGCAACGGGCAGACGTTCCCGGCGGACGAGGTGATCGAAGCGTGCGAAACGCAGCTTTGCTCGGGCGAGGAGCTTTCCTATGTGATCGAAACGCAGACACCCGCGCAGGAGCCGCAGAAGAGCGACTATCCCGCGCTTCTGGAGCAGGTGCGAAAGGAGTTCGCCGAGCCGTGCGTCAATGCCGGCTACGATAAGGAAACCGACAGCATTTTGAGCGAAAAAGTCCACGCCGAATTCAACCTTGACGATGCCATTGCGAAAATGGACGCGGCATCGGGCGGAGAAACGGTGTGCATTACCCAAAATGTGGAGTATCCCAAAGTGACGGCGGCTGAACTGAAGCAGGTGCTCTTCCGCGATGTGCTTGGCACTTATACGACGAAGGTGGGCGGCGCACCCGGCAGACATAAGAATGTACAGCTCACGGCCAGCCGCATCGACGGTTTTGTGATGAACAGCGGCGAGAGCATCAAGTACGGTGAGTTGACGACGCCGTTCACGCTGGAAAACGGCTACTTCCTTGCACCCATGTACTTAAAGGGAAAGACTGTGGATGGTGCCGGCGGCGGGGCCTGTCAGGCGAGCTCGACGCTCTATGCCGCGTCAATACTTGCCAATCTCGAGATTGTGCAGCGCATTAACCACGGGTTTGCCTCGGACTATATCGGTCTGGGTCTTGACGCGACGGTTGCCGAGGGCGGTCCGGAGTTTGAGGTGCGCAACAACACAGACTATCCGATCAAGGTGCAGGCCATCTTTGAAACCAGAAAGGGAAAAGACTATATCACAGTCAACCTTCTCGGAACAAAGACCGATGGCACCTATGTGAAGATACGCACAGAGGTTTTGTCCACAACGCCGTATGAAGAGGAGATCGTGGAAACAGACGAGCTTGCACCGGGCGCACGGGAAGTCGAGCAGACGCCGTATACTGGCTACCTCGTCAAGACCTATCGCCAAGTGTACAGCGGCGATGGCAAGCTGATTTCAGAGACCTTTGAGGCAACAAGCAAATACAACGCGCGCAATCGAATCATCAAGGTCGGCAAGTCCGCCGAGAGTGTGTCGGGCGAGGTGCCGATCACGGAGGGCGATGTCGATCCGACCGTGATCGACTGGCCGACAAACCAACCGCCCACTATGGAGCCTCCCATCGAAGAGACGGAGACCCCGGGCTGGCTGATGAATTGAATGAAAAAAGAGGAAGCGGATGCTTCCTCTTTTTTGCAAAAAAAGGCCATGCAGACACACATCGGCTTATCTGTGATCTGCATGGCAAAAAAGAAAAGGGTATCTCTCTGTCTGTTTCCTATGGTATCGAAAAATGACGAAAAAAGCAATGGAAAAGATAGGAAGGAAATCACCCGACAAACGGGAAGCATTCGTGACGGATTATCGTCAAAATGAAAGACAAGCATCATAAAATTGAATGAGTTCTTGCAAAACTTTGCTGAAACCTCTTGCTTTTGTAAAAGATGCAGGGTATAATGCATGTAAGCAAGCAAATACAACGTCAAAAACGCATGAAAATATGAAAATGAATAATGAATAATTGGAGGAGTATTTGTCATGGCAAAGTTTAAAGTTTATTACACCATCGAACTCAATGAGATCGCAACCCATATCTTCAAGGAGAATGATTTTGAAGTTATGCTTTGCAGCCACAACGATGAGGAAACTTACATTAAAGAACTTGCTGCCTTCCAGCCCGATGCGATCATGTGCCGCACGGAGCCTGTCACCGCTAAGATGATGGACACCTGCAAAAACCTCAAGGTCATCGGCAAGCAGGGCGCCGGCCTCGACAACATCGACATGGACTATGCCCATGCCAAGGACATCACCGTTGTCTATGCCCCCGCCGGCAACGCCAACGCTGTTGCTGAGCACGCTGTGCTTTTGATGCTCGCCTGCGCCAAGCGCTTCAACTATGTTGACAAGCAGTTCCGCGGCGGCAACTTCCTCGTCCGTATGGACATGGAGCACACCTATGAGCTCGGCGGCAAGACGCTCGGCATGATCGGCTGCGGCCGTATTTCCCAGCTTGCCATGCAGAAGTGCAAGTATGGCTTTGGCATGAAGGTCATCGGCTACGATCCGTACCTCACCCAGGACAAGATCGGCGATCTGTGCGAACTCAAGGCTACCGCCAAGGAAGTCTGGGAGCAGGCTGACTTCGTTTCTGTCCATCTTCCCGTTGTCCCCTCCACCGAGCATTCCATCGGTCGCGAGCAGTTCAGCTGGATGAAGCCCACCGCTTCCTTCATCAACTGCGCACGCGGTGCCCTCATTAAGGAAAACGAGCTGGTCGAGTGCCTGAAGGATGGTACCCTGTTCCAGGCCGGTCTGGACGTGTTCGAGCATGAGCCCATCCAGGAGTCCAGCCGCGAGCTGTTCGACCTCGACAACGTCATCATGACGCCGCACATGGCCGCCACCACCGAGCAGTCCGTTCTCAACTGCTGCACCAGCGTTGCCAACGACATCGTTGCCGTCTGCAACGGTCAGGAGCCCAAGGTCAAGGCCCAGAAGCCCAAGTTCTGATAGATACTTAACGGAGGAAGCCGCCCGAAAAGGGCGGCTTCCTTTTTTGTTTTGTATTTTGCACCTGTGTCAGTCAATTCCGACCTTGGTTTCGCCGGTATTCAGATCGATGCGCAGTGAGTGCGTTTCCGGTATCTGCGCGCTGCTGCCGTCCCACAAAGAGGTGTCGATGCCGGTAACGTAGAGATAACCATCGTGCAGCGAGAGTGAGCCTGGATCTCCTATGTATCTGACAGTATCGCCGTCTGCGGAGACAATCATGTCATAGAGGTATTTGGGATCACCGAGGGGTTCCCATGTCTTGCCGCAGTCGCGCGAAATGCGCAGGTTGCCTGCTGCCGGCGGCATAAAGCCGGTGGTCTTGACGATGGTATCGCCATTGATGGCAAACGAACCGTAACCGCTGATCTCATGCGTCTGCGCCCCGGTCTGATTGTCAAAAAGACGCAGTTCGTCATACCCCATAATTGCGCCGCCGACATGGTAGGACAGAGCGATTTTCGCGGCGATAACGGAAATGGAAGCAAAAACGGGTGTTTCGTCGTCATAGCCGAGCGGCAGCTTGTAAAGCTGCTCAACGCTGCCGGTGTCGGCGTAACGGCTGAAATAACCGTCTGCAACGAACCACAGGAAACCACCGTAGTCTACGGAACTGACGGCAGAGGCTTTGATGCTCTCGGCAGTGGGCTTTGGCGTGGACGCCTCGCTGTCGTCTGACCGGTCCGCATTTCGATGACTTTGCCGGTTCCACGCGGAGTGAAAGGTCGAGCGGTGATCCGAATTGAGTTGACCGACCACGCTCATATCCTTCGCTGCGACGATATAGCTGTTCCAGAGGAAGTAGTCCGGCTTTTGGAACGGAGAGCTGTCTTCGGGGACGGTGTCATACAGAATAAAGCCAGCGCTATGCAGCGGAATTTTCCGCGCGTCCTCTTCGCTCAGCGTGAGGGAGACAGGCTGAATGCTTGCCAACGCCGCTTTCAGTTCGCGGAGCAGGTCACTGTCCGTGACCAGTCCGCCGAGCGTGGAACTGAATCCAGACGGACAGTATGCGATCGCCTCAGCCGCGTCCGCTTCCGCGGAAAAGGCGGAAAGTGCATCCGAAAAGGCTTGCGTTTGAGCAAAGCGCTCGTCCACGGTGAAGCTTTTTGCCATGCACGCGAGGATTTTTTGCTCCGTCTCGACCTGCGTCTTAGCACTCCATCCCCACTCGTTCACCCCGTCGCTTTGGTCATACCAGAAGGTCTGCACCTCATAGTGTCCGCCCGCCGGACGGTCAAGGAGATAGATGGCGGCGTGCTGTCCGTCCTGATCGCGCAGATAGATGCCGCTCGTTTCCTTCGTCCAGCCCTCGCGCTCGAAGTAGTCCTGCGCCTCGGAAAGTGGGGTGTCGAACGTCTTGACCACGATGGTCGATTCCGTATAGTAGCTCGAGTACCAGATCGGCTCGCCCACGCCCGACACCCAGGCACTGACGGGGATATAGATATACCAGCCGTCGCCGTCGTAGCGGTGGACGGGGTAATTCCCCATCGGAGCATCATCCGGCAGCACATCGCGCCAGTCGAGGACGTAGAGCGGATATTCCGTCCGGTCAAGGTTGCAATGCGTCACATACCAGTCGTAAATAGTCTCTTCATAGCTGTTGTGGTAGCCGTAGAAGTCCAAATTGTCGTTGACATATGCGTCATACAGCACGTCGATGCTGCCGTCGGCGTATTGCAGGACAACGAGGTTGTGTCCCCCTTGTCCTTCAAGGTCGTAGTAGCCGTCCTGCTCGTACATTCCGCCGACAAGCCGCACACCGTTTGTCGGCGCGTCGAGCTTCAAAAGGTAGCTGTACGTCCACGATTGCAGCGTTCCCTCGGAGGCAAGACCTGAAACGGTGCCGGTCTGCTCGAACCACGCGAGCTTACGGTCAAGCACCTTCGCCGCGATCTCCTCCAAAACAGTGCCATCCTCGCTGTAAGGATAATAGCTGACCTCGCTGCCGATGCTCGGCATCTTGTGCATGAGATAGTCCTCAACATCGGCGTAGGCGCCGTGTGTTTTGGGCGCGGACTTTGCCGGTGCAAAGCCGATGGCAGCGCCGAGTGCGACAGCGGCAATCAGAATGAAGGCGGCAACGCCTACGCCGCGACGTTTTTTTCTGCCGTCGAGAATATTGGTGATGCGGCGCTTGAGCCGTTCGACTGTGCTGCCGAAGCAGGAGGTCAGCACCACCGTGTCGCCCTTGCTGCGAACGGCTTTGAGGAGCGTTTCGCTGTACGCGGCACGCTCAGCCTTTTCCATATTTCTTGTCACCGCGCTGTCACAGGACAGCTCGATGTCCTCATCGGCGGCGCGGAGCATGAGATACACGAGCGGATTGAACCAGTGCAGCGCATTGGCAAAGATCAGGATCAGCTTATAGAGAATGTCGCGGTGCTTGAGATGCGTCAGCTCATGGCGCAGGATAAAACGCAGCTCGATTTCCGTGTAGTCCTCATGCGGCAGCAGGAGCTTCGGACGAATCAACCCGGTCAGCGCCGGTGTCGATACCGCAGGACAGAGAGCGACTTTCGGCGCGGTCAGACCGAGTGCGGACGCTTCCTCGTGCAGAATTTCGCCATAGCGGTCGTTTCTCAGCGGCTCGCTCCAGCGGCGCGTCAGGCGGCGGAATTTCACGCAGCCGACGCCCTGCACGGTGAGGAATATCGCGACGCCCGCAAGCCACGCCAAGAAAAGTGCCGCGGAGACCTCAATCATACGCCGCGCGGGCTGAAACGCAGTCCTGAGGTTCGTTCCAGGCGGTACACTCGAAAGCGCAGGTGTAACGTCCTCGGGGACGAAGACCTCCTTGTGTACGACCTTCGGCATCACGGCTTGCGTGTCCGCCCAGACCATGACGTGTTCACTCGGCGCTTCGATCTGCACCGGTGCGCTTTTCACCGAGTAATCAATCGGCAGCAACAGCAGCACGGCAAGAAAGAGCCACAGCCAGTAATACATCCTGGCGCGATACCGTTTCCCGAGAAAGGGACGAAGCGCAAGCAACAGGGCGATCACCGCTCCGCCGATGGCAGAGGTTTTTGCCAGTTGCAGCAGAAAGTGTTCCATAAAAGCCTCCTTATCGGCTCAATTCGTCCAGATAACGGCGCAGCTCGTCAATTTCGCTCTGCTCCAGTGGCTTTTCCGCACACAGTGCCGCGACAAAGCGCTTGACGGAGCCTCCGTAGAGCTTGCCGAGCGTCTCCTGACTGTCATATTTGAGGTAAGTTTCCCGGGTGACTTGCGCGGTGTAGAGATTGCCGCGCCCCTCGCGCCGTACAGAGAGAAAACCCTTTTCGCAAAGGCGCGTCAGGTAGGTGTTGATCGTGTTTGCTGTCCAGTTGTGGTCAGAGAGTGCGGTTTCGATGTCGCTGCGCGCGACCTCACCGCTGTGCGTCCAGATCGCCTGCATCACCGCAAGCTCGGCATCAGGCAGTTTCTTTTTCTCTTCCATATCGTCAGACCTCCGTGTGCAGGAACGATTTGCAATCTACGACAAATGTCGTTGGTTATTATATACTACACCTGTCGTAATATGTCAAGCATAAAAAAGAAGTCGAAGAAGGGCAATAGAAACGCAAAATGTACTGGAATGTTCCAAAAATATGTGATACAATAAGAACATTCCGAAACAAAATGTGCCGATGGCGATGGCAACACACGAATCCGAACCGGTCGGCAGAATGGAGAACACACATGACGGACAATCCTGTTTTTCAGAATAAACTCTCGCTGGAAAGTGAGATCCCACTGTATGCTCAACTGACGGGTATCATTCAGCGCATGATCACCTCCGGAGAGCTCAAGATCGGAGATCTGCTGCCGTCCGAAACGGAGCTGTGCAGGGAATTTGACATCAGCCGAAACACCGTGCGCCAGGCGATCGGCGCGTTGGAGGAGGAGGGCTTCGTCGTGCGAAAGCGCGGCAAGGGTACGTTCGTAACAGACCCAAACGCGAGACGCAAGGGCGTGCAGTACTCCTTTACGACCGAAATATCCCAAATGGGGAAAACGCCGTCATCCACCCTGGTGGATTTTGCGGTGATCACGCCGTCGCTTCGTATTGCGGAGCTGATGGGACTGGGAAAAGGGACAAAGGTCTACTGTTTTACGCGTGTGCGCAACGTGGACGGGCAGCCGCTGATTTTGGAGACCTCCTACTATCCCGAATATATTTATCCGAACCTGACGCGGGAAATGCTGGAGACCCACAGCTTTTACAGCCTCCTTTACCACGTGGGTGTCGTGCCGTTCTCCGCGGAGGACACTTACGAGGCAGTGGTGCTGGAACAGCGCGAGGCAAGCCTTCTGCAATGCCGGCCCGGTACAGCGGCGTTTTATCATGAGCGCCGCACGACCGCTGAGAGCGGTCACACCTACGAATATACCACCAGCTACATGCGAGCAGACCGCGTGAAGCTCAATGTCCAGTTCCAAAAAGGCTCAACCGCATTTGCCCGTATTGTCGATTGAAAAAAGCTCCGTGAACCGCCAAAACCTGTGCGGTTCACGGAGTTTTTTCACCCATCAGGCGCATACAAAATGTTTCAAATGTACGGAACATTTGGAGAATTTAAACAATAGTTTTTGACTATTTTTGTGCAAAATACACAAGAGTCGGGCGGAAAATTCGTTTACCTTTTTCGGGAAAGGGAGCAGACAAAAAAGTAACATTTGCTATAATAGGTAGCGTTGAGTCGTTGCGGAGAGAGGTCTCCCAACAGAATTGTTTTGGAGGAAATAGAGACATGGTTAAGGTCGGTATCAACGGATTTGGCCGCATCGGGCGTGTGGCGCTGCGTATCATGAGCCAGCAGCCGGAGGAGTTTGATGTTTGCGCGATCAATCTTCGCAAAGCAGACCTTCCGCAGATGGTTTATCTGTTTAAGTATGATACGGTGTTTCGTGTATTTAACGGCACAGTCGAGTGCGACGAGGAGCATTTGATCGTCAACGGACACAAGATCAAGGTGTTCAACGAGTCGGATGCAAGCATGATCCCCTGGGCCAGCGTCGGCGCAGAATATATTCTTGACTCTACCGGCGTATATACCACGACAGAGAAGGCGCAGGCCCATTTTGTCGGCGGTGCCAAGAAGGTTATTATTTCCGCTCCTGCCAAGGACAGCACGCCGATGTTTGTCTACGGAGTCAACAGCGATACCTACACCAGCGACCTCAAAGTGATTTCCAATGCCTCCTGCACCACCAACTGCCTGGCTCCGCTGGCAATGGTCGTGAACAGAAAGTTCGGCATTGAAGAAGGCCTCATGTCTACCATTCACGCCTCCACCAACAAGCAGAATACCGTTGATGACCGCGGTGCAAGCGATTGGCGCACCTGCCGCAGCGTCTACGGAAATATTATTCCCTCCTCCACCGGTGCTGCCAAGGCTGTCGGCAAGGTCATTCCTGAGCTGAACGGCAAGCTGACCGGCATGGCTTTCCGCGTTCCCAGCGGCGACGTTTCCGTTGTCGATCTGACCGCACGGCTCAAGACCTCGACCACCTATGAAGAAATTTGCGCTGCTATCAAAGAAGCAAGCGAGACCTATCTCAAGGGCGTTCTTACCTATACGAACGAGCAGGTTGTTTCCGCAGATCTGATCGGCAACGATTGCCCGAGCGTGTTTGATGTTTCCGCCGGCATCATGCTCGATGATCACTTTGTCAAGCTCATTGCCTGGTATGACAACGAGTGGGGTTATACCCACAACCTGTGCGAGCTGATTAAGCACATGGCAAAGGTTGACGCCGCCAAGTAAATAAAGATCGAATCACCCCGGATTGTTTTGATATGCTCCCTTTATGCGAGACAGTGAAATAAAAAACTGTCGAACATGA
>JAUMWI010000036.1 GCA_030529725.1 Eubacteriales bacterium
AAAACACAAGGGAAAAACACAAAAAGAAGAAGCCTATAACCATCACAGTTACAGGCTTCTTTTGTTGGTGGAGATTAGCGGGATCGAACCGCTGACCTCTTGACTGCCAGGCTTGAGGCTCAGCCAAAAGGGTCAGAAATGTTCGAAAAATATAGAAGATCCGATAATTATTGTAATTTTTGCACGACCAAATTTTGCACAATTTCTATATATTTTGCGCTTATTCCGATCGCATTCCGAACGTTTTTGCAACCAATTTATGTTCCGCTGTTTTTACTTTTCTTTTTTACATTATAGCGCATAATGTTGCAAAAGTAAAGTCTTATTTTTTTCTGTTTTTGGCGATTTTTTGCCATTGTAATCCACCGATTTTTTGCATAAAAAATGCAGAAATCGGTGGATTTTTCGCAAGTGATTAAAAAGAAGCGGTGTCCCAAAAACACTTTTCGGGCATAACAATACTCCCTCTACGAAAGGCAGTGTACTTCCGTTTCACCGTCTCTCACAAAGGGAGCAATCATTTTTAGACAATATGAAATGACCTCCAATTTGTAGAAACGCGGATTTACCTGTATAATGTAGGTGTCCACACTACAAAAACAGGGATTAAAGGTCAGTGGGCTGTATCAGGAGATCCTGGAGAAGTATCTGCTTACCTACGACTACCTGACAGCAAAGCCGGAACGGATCGACAGGAGGGAAACAGTCCGGCGGTGATCCAATACGCGGATAAGGCAAATGTGCGTCTCAGGAAGAAGTTCTACAGGTTGACACTCAATAACGGCAAAAAAGCAAACGTAGCAAAGACCGCAATCGCAAGAGAGCTTGCCTGCTTCATCTGGGGCATGATGACGGAGCATTACGCATGAGGTATCACAGCAGTCTGTCAGCGTCAAGGCTGCTTCGCACCGCTGCGCGGCTGACGGCCTTGACCTTGCCAGCCCGCTGTGATAGTGGGTGATCAAGGGCTGCAAGGCAGCCGAATGTTAACACCGGAAGGCATCCTCAAGGAGCTTCGGACTTTTGAGGTTCGAGCGATCTGCGAAACAACTATGTTGGCACGTATTATTTGTGATCCACGCTTTTAGACGGCAGCGCTCTCGGCGGACCATTGACCTGTCGGTAACCAATCCACGTATATCAGAGTGGCCAATGCCGGAGACTGATACCGCGGCTCTTTCAGTATGCCTTCCGAAAAAAATATTTTTTGCGATGACCCTGTTTCGGGCATTTTGCCTCTTGACAACGGTCATTTCATATCAGTTGTTTTTCTGCATATGGCGGTAGCCAGCGGCAGCAAATGCGGCACTAACGGCAGCATTGCGGTGTCAACAGCAACATAAAACCATCGGTTGAAGTAGTCGACATGAATTCTCCATTGTTCATTTTTGCTTTTCAGGAAAGTATTACGATCCTTTCTCATAAACCGCCCCAAATTGTGCGGACAGCACAAAAAGCACCGCTAATGTAAAACGCGGGTGCAGTTTTTCGGACGGTAAGCTTTCGGTGCTAACATTTTTTTCGCCTGCCCGCAAGCGGAATACCCAGCGCCCCACGATGCCCGGTGACGGCGCGGCGGCTGATGGAAATGCCGTCCTTTTCCAAGAGCTTCCGAATGGCCTCATCAGTCAGCGGTGTGCGCTTGTCCTCAAGGTCAACCAGATAAGCAATACGCCGGCGAACCGCCTGCACTGAGACGTCACTCCCGTCCCCCGACCGAATCGCGGTGCTGAAAAAGTCACGAAGCGGATAGACGTGGCCCTCGAATTGCAGATACTTGTTCTGCACGGCGCGGCTGATTGTCGAAACATTGACACCGAGTGCTTCGGCGGCTCTCTGCATGGTAAGCGAACCCAGCTCACCCCCGTGGAAAAATGAGGCTTGCTCCTGTAGAAGATAGTTCAGCAGACGCATCAACGTATCGCTTCGCAGGGAAACATTGCGAATCAGCGAATTTGCCGCGCAAAGCATCTCCCTCGCATATTGCTGCGTCGCCCTATCGTCGGACTGCTCGGCGAGGAGCGCATAGTCGGCATGAATGGATATTTGTGGAAGTATTCGCTCGTTCAATGTGAGGATCAGTTTCCCTTCCCGGTTTTGTACCAGTGCGTCCGGCAAGAGATAAGCAGCCTGTTCGCCGGAGAAAAACCCACGGGATGGAACCGGATTAAGAGAGAGAATGCAATCCGCGGCCTTGCGCACCTCGGGAAGCGTTGCGCCAAATTTGCGAGACAGGGCGGAAAAATCCCTGCGCGCCAGCTCATCAAGTCCGTTCTGTGCCATCGCAAGGGTGAGGCTGTTGAACTGCTCGCTTTGCGCAAGCTGCAGGACAAGGCACTCAGACAAATCTCTTGCACCGACCCCGATGGGCTCGAGCATCTGGATCACATATAATGCCTGCTCAAGCTCCGCAACAATGCAGCCCGTTTCCTCGGACAGCTCCCGAAGCGGGCAATCCAGGTATCCCCGGTGGTCAAGGCATCCGATCAGGTATTGGCAGAGCCCTCGCATCTCATCGTCCACAAGACGCATCTGCCCGAGCTGCTCATTGAGAAAATCGGAAAAGCTCTGTTCTCTTCCGGTCAGAGAATCAAGGGACGGCTCCGAATCACCGGAAGACCCGGTCATATAATCGCGAAATGCACGAACGGCAACCTCCTGCTCGGCAGGCGAGATAATCTCGTCCACTGACACAGCCTCGTAAAAGTCCGCCGGTGTTACCTCGAGCAGAGGATTGGAGAGCGCGGCCTCCCGAACGAGATCGTTCAGTTCAAAGGCAGAGCATTGAAGATACCGGAGGCTCTGCCGCAGGGACTGTGTCAAAACAAGCTTATGAGAAAGCGTCTGCTTTTGATTCAGCTGCATACAAAAGCTCCCCTATCACAACAGTTTTTATCATAATATCGTACTTTCTGACATTTTTCAACGAAAATGTTGCCAGAACAAGCGGCTGCATGTTAAGATAAAAACGAGGTGAGGCACATGAGCAAAACGGTAATGTATCTGATATACTTCTGTATTTATTCTGTGATTCTGCTGATTATCGGGAAAGGTAGCCTTCGCCCGGGCGCAACGCCGAGGGATTATTTTATCTGTGAGAAAAAGGTAAGCACGGTATTTTGCGTGTCAACCTTTACCGGAACATGGATATCTGCCATTACCATCTTAAGCCTCACCGGCAGCGTCTATGAAGACGGGCTCGCCGTTTTGCTTTATTCCGTCGTGCCGTGGTTTTTCGGGGCATTTTTACTGGCACTGGTAACAAAAAAGCTGTGGAACAGCGAAGCGATCACCGTGCCGGAGATGTTCCGCATACGCTATGGCTCCCATGCCCTGCAGGTCGTTTACGGTATCATCACAATGCTGGTCTATATCTTCTATCTGGTGGCACAGTATAAGGGCTTCGGCATGGTGGCGGCCGAGGTATTTAACATTCCTTACCCCGTTGCGGTGGGCATGGTTTACCTCTTTATTATCTATACAACCTTCGGAGGTTATCGTTCCGTCATTCATACGGATTTTTTTAACCTGTGTCTGCTCTTTATCAGCCTTGTGACGCTTTGCATTGCGCTCATCAGCAAAAGCGGCGGACTCGGCGCACTATACGCACAGGCAAGGGTGATTCCAAGCCTTGCTGCAACCGGAGCGGCAAAAAGCGCACAGGATCAAACGCTGCTCTCCCTCTTCGGTGGCCGCTATACTCCGCTTAGCAGCTTCTCCATGTTCTGGGGTTGGGGACTCGGACTTTCCGCAAATCCTCAGTACATCGTACGTTTGCTTTCCGCAAAGGACACGCGCACAGCAAAACGCACGGTGGCGCTCTCCATCGGAATTCTCGGCATCATTTACTGGGCACTCATTCATATCGGTCTTTCCATGCGTGTGCTTGTTCCGGCACTGACTCAGTCGCAGGAAACGGACAGCATCTTTGTCCATATTATCAACAACGAGCTTTACGGGCCGTGGAGCGGACTATTCCTTTTCTCCGTTATCGGTGCCTGCGTGTCCACAGCGAACTCTCAGCTTCTGATGATTGCCTCCTCATTTTCCTATGACATCGCACGGACGGTCAGCCGGAGGGAGCTGCCGGACAAACAGGTGGTCAATCTCGGGCGCGTCGGCGTTTTGCTCGGCGGCACGCTTGCCATGCTCCTTACGCTCGATCCGCCGGACTTTACCCTCTCCTACGGCGGCGACCTGTGGGGCATCTTTTCCGTGCTGCTCTTCCCGCCGCTCTACGGTGAACTGCTTACCCGCAAGGTAACAAAGCGCGGCGTGTGGGCAGGTCTTCTTTTCGGCGGCATCTCCATCGCAGTGTTCTACCCGATGTACTATCGCGGTGGTCTTACTGTTCATCCTGCGGTGATCGGTGTGCCGCTTGCTTCTGCTGCGGTGTTTCTTGCGTCCGCCTTTGACAGAAAGCGGGGCAGCGTATGAAAAAAAGAGTTCAGATCACGATCGAGAATAAAATTCTGATCCCATTCGTCTGCATCAGTCTCATTACCGTGGCAAGCTTCTGCTTTATTTTTTACCGCACGGAGTACAGCATCAAGATCGACGCGGAAACCAGCAACGCCGTGGCATTGGTAGACTATATTAACTTCGATATTGATGCCGGCGAGTACTGGAAAAGTCCGGAAGACCTACTCAAAAAGTACGAAAACAGCTACCTTGGTGATAGCCTGTTTATCCTGGACGGGCAAGGCAATGTACTCTTCTCACGGCGTGAACGCAGCGATCAGGAACTTATTCTCGCCCAGAGTCGCGACAACCGCCTCGGCTGGCAGATCTCATACAGCATGGATCGCACTGCGCTGCAATTTTCCTTTATTGATGAGCAGCGGTATATGATCCTTGCCGCCGTTGCGATGCTCATTGTTATCGTTCAGGCAAGCGTACTGATCGCGCATAACATTTCAAGCCCGATCCGCGAGCTGAGCGAACACTGCAGTGAGATCAGCAAAATGCCGGAGAGCACCGAACCGATGGACGCCTCCTATGCCCATCGGCATGATGAGATCGGACAGCTTGCTGCTGCGTTTCAGACGATGCTTGATAGCGTGCAGCACTATACAGGAGAACTTTCATGGGTGAAAGCTCTCAATGAAAATATCGTGGAAAATTTACCGCTTGGCATCATTGTCTACAACAATGAGAACGAGGTGATTTTCAGCAGCAGCCGCGCAGATGCCATGCTGGCAATTGACGATGAGCTCGATGAACTGGGACACACACTTCGCGATTGTCTTGAAAAAGTGCAGCAGCGCGGTGAGATCCTGCCGGTGGAAATCACGCTGACCGACACTGCAAAAAAACAGCATCATTATGAGTTTGGCGCGTGGAAGCTGCAGGATGAGGCTCACACCAACTGGGGCACTCTCTACACGCTCGATGATGTAACCTACCAGCGTCACATGGAGGAAAAACTCAGCCGCGAGGAAAAGCTTTCCTACACCGGCGAGTTGGCGGCAGATGTTGCCCATGAGGCGCGCAATCCGCTCGCCGGGATCCGAACAGGCCTGCAGGTGATAGACCGCAAGCTCTCCGATGAGCGTGATAAGCTTCTGTGCCGCGAGATGGTCAAAGAGGTGGATCGCGTGGATCTTCTGGTAAGCAATCTTGTCAACATCTCGCGCAGACAGGAAAGCAAAAAGACGACCGTTCTGCTCAAGACGATCTACGAAGAGCTGGAGATGCTCTACAGTAAGGTTGCCGAAAACAAAGGCATTTCGTTCTTCACTGAGATGGAAAGCGGCATCTATGTCTATGCCGATGAACGTGAGCTGCGTCAGATGCTCATTAACCTCATCAACAACGCCATCAAAGCGATGCCGGACGGCGGACAGATCATTCTCTCCGGGCAGACAGAAGACGACAGAGTTTGCCTCAGCGTATCCGATAACGGTCCCGGTATGGATCAGGGGCAGCTCGACCGCGCCCTAAGCGGTGAGGGCGGCGGTCTCGGGCTTTCCATCGTGCAGCGCCTTGCCAAGAGCAACGGCGGAGAACTCAGACTCACCTCCGCTCCGGGTGAGGGCACCAACGCAAAACTGTATTTCCGATTTTTAGGGAGGGTAAGACCGTGATAAAATATAAGGTACTGGTCATCGATGACGAGCCGCTGATTCGGTTGTCGCTGGAAAGCGGTCTGTCCGACCTCGGCTATCAGGTTCAGTGTGCCGATAACATTCAAGAGGGACTGAACCTTGCCAAAGATCTCAGACCGGATGCCATTTTGCTGGACAACCGCATCGGGCAGTCCCTCGGTATGGATCATATCACCGATTTCAAGAAAATTGACGAGGACATCATTCTTGTGCTGATGACGGCATACGGCTCAGTTTCGCAGGCGGTGGAGGCCATGAAGCGCGGCGTCGACCACTATGTGCAAAAGCCGTTCGACCTGGAGGAGATTGACCTCGTTATTACCCGTGCGATGGAGCAGCTGCTCGCGCGCCGCTCCCTTGAGCTGATGAAGCTACGTCCGCGCCAGCTGCTCGGCCGCAGCGCGGCCATGCAGCGCATCCGTGAGGAAATCAGAGTTCTGGCAAAAAACGACAATGTGGATATTCTGATTTTCGGCGAGACCGGAACCGGCAAGGAGGTCGTGGTCAATACAATTCATGAGCAGAGCTCCCGTCACGATAAGCCGCTTGTTAAAATCAACTGCGGAGCCATTCCGGAAAACCTGCTGGAATCCGAACTGTTTGGCTATGAAAAGGGTGCCTTTACCGGCGCCGACCGGACGAAAAAAGGGCTGATGGAGCTTGCCAACGGCGGCACGGTGTTCCTCGATGAGATTGGCGAGATGCCGCTTGCCATGCAGGCAAAGCTTCTCACCTTCCTGGAAGATCGATGCTTTAAGCGCGTCGGCGGCTTGCAGGATATTGAGGTCAATGTCCGCATCGCCGCTGCCACGAACCGCAATTTAGAGGACGAAGTGCGTGCCGGACACTTCCGCGAGGATCTTTTCTACCGCCTCAATGTCATGCAGATCGCCATTCCGCCGCTGCGTGAGCGCCCAGAGGATATTCCGGTTCTCAGTCAGTTTTATCTGGAGCATTTCAATCGAAAGTTCAACAAATCCCTGCAGGGTATCTCTCCGAAATTCCTGAAGGTACTGCAAAACTATTACTGGAAAGGCAATGTCCGTGAGCTTCGCAACGTGATGGAGCGCTGCGTGCTTTTTAGCCGCGGCACGGTTTTGACGGGTGAGGAGACCGGTCTCAACACCCAGTTCGCCGTCAAGCGGGAAAGCAGTGCCTGTTTCCCGATTTACGACCTGTCGGTTCAGCGTGTCGACCTCAGGCAGGAGCTCGATGCGCTCGAGCGCATTTACATTGACAAGGCAATGGAGCTGACAGGTGGAAATCTTTCTCAGGCAGCACAAATGCTCGGCTGCACGCGCTTTGCTCTCAGGCGGCGACTGGATGTAGACGGAACCGGAGAAAATGGAGAATAGTGTGCAAAACCGAACGCCAGAGTGTGCGAAAATGCACGCTCTGGCGTTTTTCTTGCATTTTGAAAAAAATACTCGAATGATGACGTGGACTCAAAAGCCGCTGAATAAAAAGAAAAAATGTTTTTTTGAAAATTTCCCTGCATACGAGAGTTTTGGAAGGCATTTTGCTACGTATAAAATGTACATTATTTTAAAGGAGGGAATTCTCATGTACAAAGTAGACCTGAACAGTGACCTTGGTGAGAGCTTTGGCGCTTATAAAATGGGCCTTGACGGTGAAGTTCTTGCGTTCGTGTCATCCGCTAATGTAGCGTGCGGCTATCATGCGGGCGATCCCCTGGTCATGGAAAAGACAGTTGTCGCTGCAAAGGCTGCCGGTGTTGCCGTCGGCGCACACCCCGGCTATCCCGATCTGATGGGCTTTGGCAGGCGCAACATGGTCTGCACGCCCAAGGAGGCCAAGGCTTACGTAAAGTACCAGCTTGGCGCTTTGCAAGCATTCGCGGTTTCTCAGGGCATGAAGATTCAGCACTGCAAGCCCCACGGTGCGCTCTACAACATGGCTGGCAAGGACCTTGACCTTGCGCTCGGCATTGCCGAAGCCATCGCCGAGGTGGATAAGGACATTATCCTTATGGGCGGCAGCGGCAGCAAGATGCTCGAAGCCGGCAAGCAGCTCGGTCTGCGCGTTGCCAGCGAAGTGTTTGCCGACCGTGCCTATCAGGCGGACGGCTCTTTGGTTCCGCGCAGCAAGCCCGGTGCTGTCATTCACGACACCGATGAGGCCATCGCGCGCACCATCCGCATGGTGAAGGAGGGCAAGGTGACTGCCATTACAGGTGAAGAAGTATCTCTGGATGCCCACTCCATCTGCGTCCACGGCGACAACCCCCAAGCAGTCGAGTTTGTCAAAAACATCCGTGCCAGGCTGATTGCCGAGGGCGTAAGCATTGTTCCGCTGGGCGAGATCGTCTGATCTGTTTCCCTGATTCTTCACAAATCGCGCTCCGTTAACAAACTGTTTATTACCGCCGTGCGGTCAAATAAAAATATTAGGAGGAAATTATGAGTAACGAAACTAAGTCTCGCTCGCTGTCCGTCAGCTTGGGCGCAGCATTCCTGATGGCAACTTCCGCCATCGGCCCCGGCTTCCTGACCCAGACCTCTACCTTCACCGCAAAGTACCTCTCCTCTTTTGCCTTTGTGATTGTCTTTGTTATCATTATGGACGCCATCGCGCAGACCAACGTCTGGTCCATCATCGGCGCTTCCGGTATGCGCGGACAGGACATTGCCAACAAGGTGCTTCCCGGCCTCGGCTACTTCCTGATCGTTCTTGTCGTAATCGGCGGTCTGTCCTTTAACATCGGCAACGTCGGCGGTGTCGCACTCGGCTTCAACGCCATGATCGGTCTGCCCGAACGTGTCGGCGCAGTGCTTGCCGGCATTCTCGGCATCTGCATTTTCCTCTCCAAGAAAGCGAACGATATCGTCGGTCGCGTCGCTCAGATCCTCGGCGGCATCATCATCCTCGTTATGCTCTATGTCTGCTTCTCCTCTCAGCCTCCCGTCGGTGACGCTGTTGTTCACATCTTCAACCCCGAAAATCCCAAGGAAATGATCCCTGTCATGGTCACACTGCTTGGCGGCTCCTGCGGTGGCTACATCACCTTCTCCGGCGATCATAAGCTGGTTGACGCAGGCTGGGGTGGCAAGCCCGAGGAGGTCGCTCACTTCCGCAAGTCCGTTCTGACCGGTATCGGCGTTTCCGGCTCCGTCCGTATCCTGCTCTTCCTCTGCGTCCTCGGTGTCTGCACCGCCGGCACGGCTGTTGTTCAGGCAAATGTCGATGCGATCAATGCCGCTGCCAATCCTGCGGCTGAGGCGTTCCGTCTTGCTGTCGGCGATATCGGTCAGCGTCTGTTCGGTCTGGTGCTGTTCTCCGCCGGTATCACCTCCGTCATCGGTGCAGCCTACACCTCTGTCTCCTTCCTCAAGAGCGTCCATCCCTTCGTTGCAAAGAACGACCGTTGGTTCATCGTCGGCTTTATTGCCTTCTCCACCCTCGTTATGGCGGTTCTCGGCGGTGCTAAAAAGATGGTGATCCTTGCCGGCGCCGTCAACGGTCTGATTCTCCCGATCTCGCTGTGCTGCATGCTGCTCGGCTGCCACAAGAAGGAAATCGTCGGTGAATACAAACATCCTGTGTTCCTGCAGGTCCTCGGCTGGATCGTTGTCGGCATTGCCGGCTATCTGGCCATCACTGCTCTGCCCAACCTGAAGAATCTGTTTGTCTAATTCATCGCACCTTTTCTGAAGTGTAACTGCAATCGGTGGGTTGGCTTCTTGAGAAACTGACCCACCCTCTGAAAGGAGTATGTTCATCATGGCTGATGTAAGATTCCTGCTCAGCGGCGATACTGCAGTCACGGTCGAGTTCGGCAACGAAATCTCCGTTGCAATCAACGCTCAGATCCGCGCATTCAGCATTGCCCTCCAGGAAAGCAATATTCCCGGCATCGTAGAGTTGGTGCCGACCTACCGTTCCCTGATGGTTCACTATGACCCGAGCATCATTGAATACGGCACTCTTGTCAGGAAAATGAAGGGCCTTCTCGGTCAGCTTGACCGCATTGAAATTCCGCCCAGCGATGTGCTGGAGATTCCGGTGCTCTACGGTGGTGAAGAAATGGGCCCCGACCTCGGCTTTGTTGCCGAGCACAACCACAAGACGGAGCAGGAGGTCATCGACATCCACACCTCCACCGAGTATCTCATCTACATGCTCGGCTTTACCCCCGGCTTCACCTACCTCGGCGGCATGAGCGAGGAAATCGCAGCTCCGCGTCTGCAGCAGCCGCGCGTGAAGATCCCCGCCGGAAGTGTCGGTATTGCCGGTAGCCAGACGGGCGTTTACCCGATCGACTCACCGGGCGGCTGGCAGCTCATCGGTCGCACGCCGGTGCGTATGTACGATCCCAACCGTGAAGTCCCCATTCTGCCGCAGGCCGGACAGTATATCAAGTTCCGTGCCATCGACCAGAAGGAATTTGACGAAATCGCAGCGCAGGAGGCTGCCGGCGGCTATACCGTTCGCCGCTATCCGAGAGAGGAGGCCGGAAAATGAGCATCACCATTCTCAATCCCGGTATGATGACTACCGTGCAGGATATGGGACGCTTCGGCTACCAGCAGTTCGGCGTGTCCGCTTCCGGCGTTATGGATCCGCGCAGTACCAGCATTGCAAACATTTTAGTCGGCAACGATGAAAACGAAGCCGTCCTTGAGTGCACGATGATGGGTCCGCATATCCGTTTCGACCAGGCGACCTGCATTGCCATCACAGGCGGCGATCTCGGCCCCACAGTCGACGGTGTGCCCGTTGACAACTACCGTGCGTTTCTCGTCAATGCCGGTCAGGTTTTGCGCTTCACGATGATCAAATCCGGCTGCCGTGCCTTTATTGCCTTTGCCGGCGGACTTGACATTCCCGTGGTCATGGGCTCCCGCTCGACCAACATGAAGGCAAAGATCGGCGGTTTTCAGGGACGCAAGCTGGAAAAAGACGACGTCATTAAGTTCCGCGCACCCAAAACCGACCTGAAAAACCTCGGCATTCGCCACATCTCTCCCGAGTTCCGCCCCCGCGCAGAATATACACTGCGTGTTGTACTCGGTCCGCAGGACGATGCCTTTACTGAACTTGGCATCAAGACTTTCCTCTCCAGCGTCTATACGCTCACGCCGGAATTTGACCGCATGGGCTGCCGCCTTGAGGGTGAAGTGATTGAGCACGTCAAGGACGGCAACATCATTTCCGACGGTATCGCCTTCGGTGCCATTCAGGTGCCAAGCGCCGGCAAGCCCATCATCATGCTGGCTGACCGTCAGACCACCGGCGGCTACGCCAAAATCGCCAATGTCATTACTGCCGACTTCCGTATCCTCGGGCAGCTCAAAGCGGGAGACAAGGTCAGATTCGAGCAAGTGACCATTAAGGCAGCGCAGGAGGCCCTGCTTGCTCAGCGCGCTTCCATGCGCACGCTCCGCAACGCACTCGACCGCTAATCAATTATCAAAAATTATAAGGAGGAACGACACATGGCATTCGATATTACCCCCTACATTAACATGAAACCGAGTGAGGTTCGTCAGCTGATCCGTGAGGGCAAAATCGACTTCCCGACTTCCGGTATGTGTGCCGGTTACGCACAGGCAAACCTTGTCATTCTCCCACCCGAATACGCAGGTGACTTCGAGGAATACGCAAAGAAAAACCCCTTCCCCTGCCCCATTCTTGAGATCATCAAGGGCACGCCCGAAACGCACGCAATGGGCGAGGGCGGCAACATCTGCACCGATATCCCCAAGTACCGTATCTATAAGGACGGCAAGTGGACCGGTGAAGAGCTGACCGACGTTTCCGAGTACTGGAAGGAAGGCTATGTCGGCTTCCTGATCGGCTGCTCGTTCTCCTTTGAGGAGTCCCTGCTCCGGGAGGGCATCGAAGTGCGTCATATTGCGCAGAAGCGCAACGTCCCGATGTTTAAAGTCCCTCTGTTCCAGACTGTCCCCGTCGGCCCGTTCAGTGGCCCGACCGTCTGCTCCATGCGCCCAATGACGCCGGAAAACGCCAGGAAGGCTTACGAGATTACCGTCAAGATGCCGAACGTCCATGGAGCACCCTATCATATGGGGCCTGCTGAAGCCATCGGTGTTGACGCTATGAAGCCCGACTTTGGCGATGCCGTTGACATTTATGAGGGCGAAATCCCCGTATTCTGGCCCTGCGGCGTTACGCCTCAGGCTGCCGTGGAAAATGCCAAGCCGCCCATCATGATCACCCACGCTCCCGGTCATATGTTCATTACAGACATCGTTAATGCTGAGCTGAACGACTATCTGGAAGCACAGAAGAGCCAATAAAAAAAGAAACATATTTGCCCTGTGCAAATGTTTCCATACTACTCTTCTCCTGCGATCCGGCTCTGCTATAACAGCAGAGCCGGATCACTTTCCCCCAATTATCTCAATTGCGCCATTGCTCAATTATTGAACATTGTCAGCGTCGGGAGCTCACAGCCATTTGGGGATGGCTGTTTCCGCCAGACCCGAACAACATCGGAAAATATAAATCAGTTGGCCGCCAATGCGAAAAGCCATGCCATTCCTTCTGATTGTCAGCGCCCCGGTCTTCTACTTCTCAAACAAGTCCTCCATCGTGCAGCCCAAAACTTTTGCGACGCGGTAAAGGGTATCAGCGCTTGCTTTGTTGATGTCTTTATTGCGCTGCTCATACATTTGAATCGATCGAAGGCTGACACCGGACTTTCGGGCAAGCTCTGCCTGGGAGCAGCCATAGGCCGCGCGAATACGTTTTAAGTTGGTTTCCGGGAAAAGTTCTCTTATTCTCGCATCTGCAATATCTGCAAATTTTGAAACATCCGCTTCGTGAAGCGTATCGTACATCTTTTGCAGCTCGTCAAACGTGAAGGCCTTAAAGATAGAACGGTAGCTCCTTCCGGAGTACCACTGATAATAGGCAACAGCCCACCCGATCCAGTACTCCGCGGAGCGGTCAAAACGCACTATGGGTTCCGCGCTCAGTTCTTTTCCGGTAGTCTCAGCTACAATATCCGCCGCAAGCTCAATTCCGCTTTTCCCGGCAAGAAAAGCAGGTTCACCATTCTCCAGCTTTTCGCTGACCGTACTTGCAACAAACAGTTTGATGAACTTGTCTCCGGAAATTTTGCAGGCATTCACAGCATAGTCGAAGGCTTCTCCCAAAGCCGCCTGTGCCTTACTTAGATAGATTTCCTGGTATGCGTGGATCATCGTTCTTGATACCGCCTCTCATAATATCCTGCATATACAATCCGTCGCTATCCTCTTCAAGTATTTCCGTATAAAGACGGTTTGCTTCATCATCTCTCGCTTTTCTGAGAACATAGTATCTGTCTTTTTCCGCAACATCAAATCCTTCATATTTCAGTTTTGAAAATGCGAATTGTGATTTGATGACGATTTGCTCTCCGAGCTTTCCGATACGCATGGCACGCGCCAGCTGCTCTACGGTAATCCCGTTATTCAGAAAAGACTCTGCATAATCAAAATAGGAGTCATCTGCGCGATAGCCGATGATCAGATCATATGCGTTGACATTTACCCCAAAATGATCGATTAGATATCTCTTAGCCCGTCCTGCAACGGGAGTTTTTATGGAAAATAGTCGGTGCTCCACCAAAACCGCGATCCAGTTCAGGATCGTATAATCCGCTCCGTTGAGATTCAGAATATTCAGGTGTTCTGTATCTAAAGAATAACAGTTGGCGAATCCGTTACGCAGAGAGGATACTGCCCACTCCTTTGCAAGATCAGCGCTTTCCGTGCAATAAAAGCCAAGGCCGAAATCGTTATTCCTTTTTCCTTCTCCGAATGTGGGCATTTCAATTATTTTTTCAGATCCGTGATATACGGTAATCAGCTTATCCATGTCAGTCTCCCTCGTTTTCTTTTGTTTGTGATTATATCACTACGGTGATAGTTTGTCAAGAAACAAAGGAGAGCTTTAGAGCGTCAGCACAGATATGATTGGACAAAAAGCCCTGACGGTTGCTTGCAGTCCGGTTGTTTTTGCCCTCTTGACTTCGCCGTACGGCTATATTATACTATTTGCAGCACGATATAGCCGTACGGCTTATTTTTGTTTGAAAACCTAGAATTTCGCCGTACGGAGAAGTGAGGCCATAATGAAAATAATCGATACCGCATCCTTTGGCGAAGCCATCCGTCAGCGCAGGAAGGCATTGCACTATACGCAGGCCTATGTTGCCGAGGTCACCGGTTTCAGCATCAGCTTCATCTCCGATATAGAGCGGGGAAAAACGACCGCAGAGTTGGGGAAAGCCCTGTCTCTTGCCAATCTGCTGGGGCTGGACTGTGAGCTGAAAGCGCGAGGTGAGAAATGACCTATACCGTAATGATCGAAATCGGCGGAGAGTCCGTAAAGGTCGGACAGATTTCCGAGGCCGGCTTTTCCTATGATCCCGCCTACCTGCGCCGGAGCGAGGCAAAGCCCATCTCCGTCAGCCTGCCGTTGCAGGAAGTGCCGTTCACGCCCCAAAAGACAAAAAACTTTTTTGACGGATTGCTGCCGGAAGGCTTTACCAGAAGAACCGTTGCCCAGTGGATGCACGTTGGCGAAGATGACTATCTTTCCATTTTGGCAGGCTTGGGCCGCGAGTGTTTGGGGGCCATTCGCATCGCAGAGGACGCTGATGCGGCTCCGGCGCAGTATCAAAAGCTGAGTCTTGCTCAGGTACAGACTCTGGCTGCAGAGGGTACCACGGAGTCCGCAAAACTGGTGACGGAATCCCACCTGTCTCTCACCGGCGCATCCGGCAAGGTCGGCCTGTATTACGATGCAGCCAATAATGCGTGGTATCAGCCTTTGGGGACAGCGCCCAGCACCCATATCGTCAAGCAGAGTCATGTGCGCTTGCGCGGCATTGTGGTCAATGAACTGCTGTGTCTGCACACGGCGAAAAAATGCGGCATCGATGTACCCGATTGCTTCATTTTAGACACCGGCGGCGCTGCGGATGAGAACATTCTCTTTGCCACCGCACGCTATGACCGGGAGCTTACTGCAGATGCTCAGATCATCAACGGTCTCCCCTGCCCCAGACGGCTGCATCAGGAGGACTTTGCCCAAGCTTTGGGAATTCCCGCCGCAGAAAAATACGAACCGGAGTCCGGCTCATATCTGAAAGATATGTTTTCTCTGCTGAAAGCCCAGTCCGCAAATCCCCTGGAGGATCGAAAGAAGCTTTGGGATCTGACTGTGTTCAACTGTCTGATCGGCAACACGGACAACCACCTGAAAAACGCTTCTCTCCTCTACGACAGCACACTGTCCACGCTCCGTCTGGCTCCGGCATACGATGTGGTCAGCACTGCGGTTTATTCCGGCAGCACCCGGCGGCTGTCCATGCGCCTTGGTGATGCGACCACGCTGGATGCTATCAGTGAAGATTCCTTCCGTAAGGCGGCGCATGAAGTCGGTATCGGTGAAAAGCTGGCGATGAAGCAGCTGTCTGCTATGGTCGGAAAATTTGAAGCGGCGCTGAACACCACAGCCGAAGAACTTATCGCTCAAGGGTTTTCCAACGCTGCCCAGCTTCGGGATCAAATCCTTTTGACAGGCGGTTATACCCAGATAGCGAAATAGTTTACCAAATCAAACGGCGAAATCCTACAGGCATTGGTGCAAGCACCGGACTTTCGGATTGGGGATCTGCTTACGCCATGATAATTTTTCTTTTTTACATGCCAAGAGACTGTAAAGAATCGGAGATCGTTAAATCGCTGATTCTTTACAGTCTCTTTTGTTTTCATTATCACAAACCGAGCTTTACGGCATTTAAAATAACTCATATTATATATTTTACAGAAAATCTTAATTTTAGCAAGGTTCCGACAGTAACTATTTCAAATATTCATTTTCTGGCCAGCTTATGTGCTTAAAAATGCAAATCTGCCCCCCCAATAGGGGCAGATTTTGACAACACTCTTGACTTTGTTCCGAACGTCATTCCGATCGCTATTCCGATCGTATT
>JAUMWI010000037.1 GCA_030529725.1 Eubacteriales bacterium
ATGTGCACCGTAAGGCACGGAAGACGCAGTGGTGATATAGCTGCCGTGCGCCACCATCTGACCGCGGCCATCGCCTGCGATCGCAGCGTGGGACAGATCCCCATAGGAAATGGAGTTGCCGGTTGCCTTGGAGTAAACCTCGCCGGGAGCGCGAACGTCCAGATCCTCGACCTTCTCGTTCATCTGCAGCGCAGCTTCCTTCAAAATCTCTTCCTTGAGATTTTTGGCCGCCGTCAAAGAGGCATTGCCGCTGAAGAATGTACCGGAGGAAGCATATGCGCCGGTATCGAACACGCAGGAGTCGGTATCGCCGGACACGACGGTGATCTTCTCCATCGGAAGCTTGAGCACTTCCTTGACCGCCTTGGCGGAAATGGTATCGAGACCGGTACCGAGGTCGGCGCCGCCGCTGTTGAGGATCACGGTTCCGTCCGTTTCCAGCTTGGCAATCGCTTCAGCGTGGTCAAGGCCGGGCAGACCGCTGCCCTGCATGATCATGGCAAAGCCCTTACCGATCTTCCAGTCGGGATCGTCGGAAACTTCCTTTTTGCCCCACTCGATCATGTCGCAGCCCTTGGCAATGGCTTCGTCCAGACCGCAGGAGCCAACAGGAACAACGTTACCCTCGCGGCCTTCACCGAGGCCCTTGAGGATCTCAAGCATATAGCCTTCGCTGACATGGTTCTTTTCCACCATGGTGCGGTAGTCAATTCCCAGCTTGTCAGCAAGCTCTGCCATCGCCATCATGATACCGTAGGTACCCTTGGGCGTACCGTAACCCTGGTAAGCGCCGGCAGGAGGCGTATTGGTATAGAAGACCTTCAAATCGTACGCCATGTTATCCACGGCGAACAGAGGCAGCGTCTTGGAGCAGCTGTTCATCGGCACGGTCAGGCAGTGGTTGCCGTAAGGGCCGGTGTTGGCGCAGACTTCCATGAACAGAGCGGTAATGGTGCCGTCCTTCTTGCCGCCCATCTTCACCTTCACGCGCATGGGGTGACGGGTAGAGTTGGCGTAGAATTCTTCGGCACGGGTGTTGCGGTAGTACACAGGCTTGCCGGTGACCCAGGCAGCATAGCCGGTCAGATCCTCAACGAGAATGTCCTGCTTGCTGCCGTAGCCGCCGCCGACACGCTCCTTAATAACGTGGATCTTGTTTTCGGGAATGTTGCACACCCAGCTGACGATGCGGCGGACATGGTAAGGCACCTGCGTGGCGCAGTTGAGAACCAGACGGCCGTTTTCAATGTGCGCATAGCAAACGTGCGGCTCAAGCGGCGTATGCTGGATCTGGCTGGTTTGATAGGTGCGCTCGACAATAGCATCTGCCTCGGCAAAGCCCTTGTCCATATCACCGATGCCGCCCTTATTGGAGGCAGCAATATTCTTGTGAATATCCGCGCCCAGGGGGAACTGGTAAACGACCTTGCCTTCGCGCTCATCACCGGCGAGCTGATTGAACTCTGCCAGATTGTCAGGTGCGCCGGCATTATAGATGACCTCGCCGTTGTGAACGAGCGGTGCACCCTCTGCCATGGCCTGCTCCACCGTGTAGACGGCACCCTGCGGCTCATACTCGACCTTAATGAGAGAGGCCGCCTGATCGGCGATCTCCGGCGTGCGGGCAATGATGCCGGCAACGCGGTCGCCCACATGACGAACCTTCCTATTGAAGAGTCTGCGGTCGTGCGGGGACGGCTCGGGGTTGCCCTGACCGGCCTGCATATAATGCGTTTCCGGGGTATTGTAAGCGGTAAGGATCGCAGCCACGCCTGGCAGCTTCTCCGCTTCGCTCACGTCAATAGACTTGATATAGGCGCTGGCAAAGGGGCTGCGCAAAACGTGCAGGCACCATGCATTCTCAGGCACCTTATCCTCCACAAACACAGGCTCGCCGGAAACGAGCGCCACACCGTCGATCTTGCCGCAGGGCTTGCCGACGACCTCAAGATTGGGACGGAAGGACGGAGCGATCTCACTTTTGAACTCGCCGAAGTCACGCAGCTCGGTAGCAAGCTTGACGGCAAGATAATAGTGCTCATAACCGGCATCGCGGATAAAGATGCTGGTCAGCACGTTCTTGATTTCGTCCTTGGTGGGGTTGGGTTTCTTCTCGAGCAGCCATGTGAGGATCAGTGCGGCGGCAGGAGCGTTATAAGCGCTCTGCACGATGCCGGCGGCAATCATGGCCTTCTGCACGAAGTTGATCTCACGGCCGTTCATCAGACTCTCAGCAGTGCGGATCTCCGCACCCTGCGCCTGATAGAACAGGATGAAGTTGGCATACTTGAGCTTGCCGTTAAAGATAATGGTATCACTGCCGGCAAAGCCCTCAGCATCATCGCTGTCGCGGACACTGCGGTAGCCTGCACGGTACAGTACGTCGCGGAGTCTTGCGGTGGGCTCAGCGCAGAGGACAACCTCTTCACCGTTAATTCTACATTTCAGTTCCATCGCTGTTACCTCCCGAGTGTGAAAACGGTCTCGGCCAGATACTTCTTGTATGCGGCGCTACCGGTGATATCATCAGCAAAAGTCATGTCCCCCGCAAGCTCCGGCGTAGTGCCGTAGGCAAATTTGCTGCCGGACACGCTGAGAGCATAAATGCCGTTGCTCTCGGCGGCAATCAGAGCCGCATGGCTGGAAGATGTGTTGCCAAAACGCTTGACCCAGCCGGTGCGGTTCTTGTCGATCACGATATACTCGATCAGACGCTTGCAGTCGCTTTGCAGATACTCACCGATCGCCTTATCTTCCTCGCCATGCGGCGTGACGGACTTAAGCGCGGCATCTGCTGCGGTGAGGGCAGCAGCCAGGTAGCTGTCGCTGCGGCGCAGGCCTATATTGCCGCCGACCGTCGCGCTGTTGCGCTTGGCAAAGGAGGCGCAGAAAAGCGCGGCTTCCTTGATGAAGGAAGGGATCTGGTCGCTCTCGACCACATCCTGCAGTGTGCACAGTGCGCCGATATAGACCTTGCCGTCCTTCTCGGTAATGGTGTTGAAATCAAATCCGGTAATGTCAATGAGGTCTTTGCCCTCGGCAGCACCGCCGAGACGGAGGTCATCCGTACCGCCGGCAAGATAGACTGCCGTGTCGGCGTGTTCCTTGCGAAGATTTACGGCTTCCTGAGGTGTTTGGGGATGGTAGATCATTGCGTATCCTCCCTGTTTTTATTCTTCGACTTCCACGCGGCCGGGTGCGTGACCAGCTGCCAGCGCATCAATAAAGAACGAAAGCATTCTGCGCGTGGTGTTTCTGCGGTATTCGGGCATGGCATGCGGGCTGATGACCGTATTCCATGCGTTAAGGAATTCTTCTTTACAGCTGCTCAATTCACTGAGCTTTTTGCCAACAAGGATCTCCTCTGCCTTGTGGGAGCGCGCAACCTTCGGGCCGGCAGCGCCGGAGGAGGCACGGAAATCAACGACCACACCGTCTTTCACGGTGGCAGCGGCGGAAAGCGTCAGCTTGGAGATGGCGTTTGCGCGGCGCATACCGATCTTGCGGAAGAAAATGTGGGTGAAGTTCTGCTTGGGAATAATGACCTTGGTGATGATCTCATCCTCACGAATGGCAGTCTTCTTGGTGGCGATGATATAATCGTCCACCAGCATACGGCGTTCGCCGTCCAGGCTTGTGAGCACCACCTCTGCGTCCATGAGGATCAGAGGCTGGGGCATATCGCCCTTGGGAGACGCGTTGCCGATGTTACCGCCGATGGTGGCACTGTTGCGCAGAGCGATCGCTCCCATACGGGAGGCAGCGTCCTTAAGCAGCTCCGGTGCGATGGGGGACTTTGCGATCTCAGCAGAGGTCGTGCAGGCGCCGATCTCCACGCTGCCGTCGGGCAGCTCACGGATGCCCTTAAGCTCCTTGATACCGGTAATGATCACCACATCGTTCTTAAAAGCAGGGGTAACGCCTGCGCCCATGCTGTTTGCGACCATCAGGTCAGAGCCGCCGGCGAGAATGGTGGCACCGGTCTCCTTGCGGATGCGAAGCGCTTCTTCGAGCGTTTCAGGCATGAAGCACTTTACTTGTTCCATAAAGCAGCTCCTTTCTTCGCCGCGAGCTTGATGCACTCGACGATCAGGTCATAGCCGGTGCAGCGGCAGATATTGCCACTGATGCCGACGCGGATTTCTTCTTCGGTGGGATCTGCGTTCTTGCTGAGCAAAACATAAGTCGCCATGACCATACCGGGAATGCAGAAGCCGCACTGGACGGCGCCGCCCTCGGCATAGGCTTCAATGATGCACTTGCCCTTTTCGGTATCGCGGATGCCTTCGATCGTGGTGATTTCGCAGCCGTTGACAGCGCCGACGGGAATGATGCAGCTGGTGACAAGCTCGCCATTCTTGATAATGGAGCAGGCACCGCACTCGCCCTCGCCGCAGCCTTCCTTGCTGCCGGTCAGACCGTAATCCTCGCGCAGAACGTCGATTAGTCTTCTGAGGGGATCACCCGTATAGAGCTTCTCTTCCCCATTTAATACAAAACGAACATCAGTGTACATTCTTGATTGCCTCCTCAATATCTTCCGGCGGGATGGGAATGGAAGTGAACTTTGTATTCAGTGCACGCTCAACTGCGTCAACGTACGCAGCGGATGCACCGTTGAACACCAGCTCGCCCATACCCTTGGCACCGTAGGGACCCCAGGGATAGGGATTTTCCTGAATGTGATAGAACTGCTTCGGGAAGTCCATCGAGGTGGGAATCACGTAGTCGGACATGCTCTTCTGCTTGAACTTTCCGTTCTTGACCTCCAGCTTTTCCATGGAGCCATAACCCAGAGACTGCAGGATACCGCCGTTGATCTGGCCATGAACGATCAGCTCGTCAATGGCCTTGCCGATCTCGTGAGAGGACCAGACACCGACGGTTTTCACTTCGTTGGTGAGCTTGTCGACCTCGACTTCCACGCAGGCAACGCCCCAGCCGTAGCCAAGGTAGGCATCGCCGCGGAAGGTGTTCTGATCCCAGGGATAACCGTCGGGATGCTCATACTCGACTTCTGTGGTAAAGTCACCCTCATTCCAGCGTTCCTTCATCTCCTGCGCGGCACGCTCGACCAGGCGGCCGACGATCATGGTGGAACGGGATGCTGCGGTCGGACCGGAGTCAACGACCTTGGAGGTATCGGGATCGAAGTACTCGATCTGGTCAATGTTTACGCCAAGTGTGGCGGCACAGATCTTACGCAGGCTCGTCTTGAAGCCCTGTCCCATTTCGGTGGAGCCGACCTCAATACGGACCTTCTCGCCCGTCTTGACAAGTCTTGCATGTGCCTTGATGATGGCCTGCTCACCGTTGCCGGTGAATGCACCGCCGTGGTTATACATCGCAATGCCGATGCCCTTACCGCAGCCGGGCTTGTACTCCTTGACCTTGCGCCAGTAGTCGGACTCTTTGGTGATCACGTCGAGCATCTCGGGAAGCTTGACTTCCTCGATAATGTGGCCGTTGGTCGTCGTCTCGTCGCCCTTCTTGGCAAGGTACTGCATCTTGAATGCAAGCGGGTCAACACCGAGGTGGTGAGCCAGATGGTCAAGGTGAGTTTCGATGGCGAACAGCGTCTGCGGAGCACCGAAGCCGCGGAACGCGCACGACGGGAACATATTGGTGCCGATGCCTTCGCCCTTGAGATAGGTATTATCAAAGGTATAAACGCCGTTTCCGTGGAACACACCGCGCTGCAGCACAACGTAGGAAGAGGACAGATATGCGCCGCAGTTATAATAGATGTGACCGTAAACGCCGGTGATCTTGCCGTCCTTGACGGCGGTCTTGTAGATGCACTTGGACGGATGGCGCTTGACGGAGAACTGCGTGTCCTCCTCGCGGTCAAAGACCATCTTGATGGGCTTGTGGATCTTATTTTCCGCCACCAGCAAAGCACCGCACAGAACATCGGGGAAGTGTTCCTTGCCGCCGAATGCGCCGCCGGTGGTGCACTGTCGCACGATAATATCATCAAACGGAACATTCAGGAGTCCTGCAATGGACTTTCTGATATAGAACGGGCACTGGGCTGAAGCATAGAAAATAAACTTGCCGTCTTCCATGTCCGCGATCGCGCTGTTGGTCTCCAGATGGACATGCTCCTGATACGGCGTTTCGATGGTTTCCTCAAAGACCTCGTCCGCCTCAGCAAACACCTCGTCCATGGGTCTTCCCTTTTCGCAGAACAGCTCGCACATGACATTGCTGTTCTTTTCGGGGAACATCGGTCCGCCGACGCAGTTGATGCCGTCATCGATCGTGACAGCCGGAGTCTCCTCCTCGTAGTCAACCTTGATCTGCGCCTTGATCTGCTTGAGCATACCGCGGTCGGGGCCAACCACAAGACCGATCGTTTCGCCGACATAAAGAACATAGCCGTCTGCGAAGCAGCGCCAGTCCTTCGTTATCATCCACAGCTCGTTCTTGCCCTGCGCAGGAATGTCCTTGGCAGAGATAAAATGATACCCCTCCGGAAGCTCGGGCACATGAATTGCCTTGATCTTGCCGCGGGCAATGGTGGAGCGAACCATGTAGGCATACTGCATGTCAGGCAAGGTCATATCGCAGACGTATTTTGCCTCGCCTCTCGCCTTCTGGATCGCATCCACACGGACGATTCGATCATTGATCTTCGTCGCCGGCTTCAGCTTGTTGCTACTAACTTCAGACATAGAAACCTCCTTCAGCGTCCCTGAATAGTGAAACGCTTCCTTCGGAAAATTTGGACAATTTAATTTCTTTAAACGAAAAAATATTGGACAAATTATGCCAAAATGATGCTATAATTTTAGCACACATTGTTTAATTTGTACAGAGATGTCGTAATCCTAATTTCAGAATAGCGCGTGTATTTTCTCCTTGCACAGGAAATACTGTTTATGGTAAAGTAACAATACGAATGAAAAGAGATGATTTTAATGAAACAAACGCCCTCCATCGGATGTCTCGTGATGGCGGCAGGAAATGCCAAACGCTTCGGAGACAACAAGCTCGCCGCCGTCGTAGACGGAAAGACGCTCATCGAACGTGCGCTTGATGCCGTCCCGAAAAAGCTGTTCGCCCGCGTCGTCGTCGTGACGCAGTATGCAGAGATTGAGGCGCTTGCTGTTGAGCGGGGCTATACCGTGCTTTGGAACAGGCACCCGGACTGGGGCATCAGCCATACGATCAGTCTCGGCACCAACGAACTGCAAAAGGACTGTGATGCGATTTGCTATATGGTGTCCGACCAGCCGCTTTTGAAATATGAGAGCATCGCCGGAGCAATCTCCCTTTACCGTGAGCATCCCGACTGCATCGTGGGGCTGTCTCACAACGGAACGCGCGGTAATCCGTGCATTTTCCCGCGTGAGTTCTTCCCCGAGCTGCTCGATCTTAATGAGGATCACGGCGGAAACACTGTCATCCGCCGTCATGAGGACAGGCTTCTTCTCTATGAGGTCGCACCTCACGAGCTGACCGACGTGGACACCCGCGAAGCACTTTCCGATCTGGTTGCCTCACAAAATTCCGTCAAGTCGAAAGAGATCTGATACGCCTTACGAAAGTGTCATCTCGCCGCGGAGATCCTGCTCCATCAGCACCTTGGCGCTCTCCTTGCCGCAGCCGAGACTGAACAGATAGTAGAGCTTGGCAACGGCAGCCTCTGTTGTCATGTCAAGACCGCTGACTGCCCCTGCCTCCTTCAGTGCGTGCGAGGTCTCATAGGTACCGAGCGATACCGCGCCCTGCGGACACTGGGAACAGACGGTCAGCACCGTGCCGTTTCGGAACGCCTTGCGAATGATCGGAAGCAGCGCATCCCCGTCACCGGGAATGTTGCCTGCACCGAATGTTTCAATCACGATGCCGCGCAGCTTCTCCGTCATGATGGATTCAAACAGTTCAAACTGAATGCCCGGGAACACCTTGATCACCCCGATGGGCACATTCTCCAGTAGCTGGAGCTTCAGGCCGCCTTGCTGTCTTTTCCGCAGGGCGGCTTCATTGTATTTGATCGTGATACCGGCTTCTGCAAGGTACGGATAGTTGGGGGAAATAAACGCGATCAGTCCGTCGGCGGAATACTTTGTCGCGCGGTTGCCGCGCAGGAGCTTCCCGCCAAAATACAGGCATACCTCATTCACCTTTTCATCGCCGGCAATCAGCAGCGAGGTAATGAGATTGTCGCGCCCGTCGCTGCGAATCTCGCACATTGGGATCTGCGATCCGGTGAGAATAACCGGCTTATCAAGCCCTTCCAGCATAAAGGAAAGAGCAGAAGCCGTATAAGCCATCGTATCGGTACCGTGGAGCACGACGAAGCCGTCATAGGCATCATAATGGCCGGCAATAAGCTGCGCGATTTTGTTCCACTCATGCAGCGTCATGTTGGAGGAATCGAGCAGCGGCTGCATCTCCACCATGTCCCACCGGGGCATTTGCTCTGCGTACAGATCCGGAATCGCCTCCATGGCAAGATGGAACTGACCGCTCTGGGGGGCATAACCGTTCTGTGTGCGCGTCATGCCGATGGTTCCGCCGGTGTAGATAATCAGGACTTTTTTCTTCATATCGCTTTATCCCATACAGTCAAAAGTTACCACCAGTATCTGGGCATCTTGGGACGCTCATACGGCGTCTTCATCAGCGGAAGGCTGGTGCGCATCTCACCGTCGAGCGCAAAGTACGCCCCCGCCACGGCAGGAGCCGTGGGGATCGTGGTGATCTCACCGATGCCGATGGCGCCGAACGCCATATCCTGCCCCTGCTTCTCCACCAGAATGCTGCGGATCGGCGGCACCTGGTTGGCGCGGAACAGGCCAAGTGTACCGTATTTCGCACTGGGAACGCAGTCGTACAGCGGATAATGTTCGGTGAGCGTAAAGCCGAGCGCCATGGTAACACCGCCTTCGATCTGTCCTTCACAGGAGAGCGGATTAATGGCTTTACCGACAAAATGAGCAGCATCGACCTCTTTGATTGTGCCGTCATCATTCAAAACACAGACGTGCGTTGCGTATCCGTAGGCAACATGGCTGACCGGATTGTCCACATTCTCTATGCCCAGTGCATCGGTTTTGGCCAGATACTCTCCGTAAAACTCCTGCCCCTCAAGCTTCTTCCAATCCACCGTGACGTCCTCGGGAAGCTCTGTTCCGACGACTCCGCCGTCGCTGTTGCTGCCGGGGAGCGTTTCCATTCCCTGCCGATGAGCGATGCCGGAATAAGCGGACACTTCCACATCGGCACCCGCCGAGCGCAGCAGCTTCTGGCAGGCTCTGCGGCAGGCTTCGCCGGTGACGAGCGTCTGACGAGAGCCTGAGGTCGTGCCGGAATCCGGTGCATTTACCGTATTGGCAGCCTCATAGACAACATCTTCGCATCCACAATGCAGCATCGTGCACACGATCTGCGTCAGCACAGTGCCGAGACCCTGTCCGATGCAGGAGGCACCGGAGCGGATATGGATCTTTCCGTCTTTTACCGCCACGATGCAGCGGCCGGTATCGGGAATACCCACGCCGACACCTGCATTCTTCATCGCACAGGCAATACCCACGTTCTTGTTCTGCTCACAAATGTCCTTGACCGCCTCCAGCGTCTCGACAAGGCCGGTGGACGGAGGCGCGATCTGTCCGTTGGGCAGCACCTGTCCCGGACGGATGGCGTTGCGGTAACGGATCTCCCACGGGGAAATTCCCAGCTCATGCGCCATTTTTGTCAGCGTCATCTCAAGGGCATAGCAGGTCTGCGTCACGCCGAAACCGCGGAACGCACCGGCAGGCGGATTGTTCGTATAATAGGCTTTGCCGGTGATCTCAAAATTCTCATAGTGATAAGGTCCGGCAGCATGGGTGCAGGCGCGCTCAAGCACAGGCCCGCCGAGAGAGGCATAGGCGCCCGTGTCGGCAATCACCTCAGCCTTGACGCCCTGAATCAAGCCGTCCTTGCTGCAGCCCATGGTGATGGTCACTTTCATGGGATGGCGCTTCGGGTGGATCAGCATACTTTCCTTGCGGCTGAGCTTCACCTTGACCGGTCTCTTGGTAAGATAGGCGATCAGCGCTGCATGGTGCTGCACCGTCATATCCTCCTTGCCGCCGAAGCCGCCGCCGACAAGCATATTGGTAACGTGGATCTTATCTTTCGCAATGCCCAGCATATAGGAGATTTCCCGCGCCGTATCATAGGCGCCCTGGTCGGTGGAAAGGATCGTCAAGCCGTCCTCATCCGGATACGCGACCGCACACTCCGGCTCAAGAAACGCATGCTCCGTATAGGGTGTTTCATAGTGATACATCAGCACATAGTCGGCATCGCGGATCGCCTGATCGGCGTTGCCGCGGCTGACATGCTTTTCGCACAGAAGGTTTCCGGACTCATGCACCAGCGGCGCATAGGGCTGCGCGGCATAGGTGGGACTGAACACAGGCTTGAGCGGCTCGTATTCGACCTCGATGAGTGCCTTCGCCTGCTCCAGAATCTCCTTCGATTCCGCCGCGACCAGGCAGATGGCATCCCCCAGGAAATGGGTGATCTTCCCTACCGGAATCATGGTGTCCCAGTCCTGCTGCAAATGGCCGACTTTGACCTGTCCCGGAATATCTTCTGCGGTGTAAACGCCGACCACGCCGGGCAGTGCCTCTGCCTTCTCCTTATGGATTGCCAGAACCCTTGCTCGCGGATACTGGCTGCGCACGGCACTGCCGTAAATCATGCCGTCGACATACACATCATCGGGATACTTGCCGTAACCCTGCACCTTTTCCGCAACATCGATACGCGCTGCACGCTCGCCGATCCGGTAATCCTGCTTGTCGTCCTCAGGCAGTTTGCCATCGCGGAGAATCTCCGCCGCCAGCAGGATGCCGTCGATGATCTTGACATAGCCGGTACACCGGCAGATGTTATTGCGGATGGCGAATGCCACCTCTTCACGCGTTGGCTCGGGATTGGTATCGAGCAGCGCCTTGGCGGAGATGATCATGCCGGGAATGCAAAAGCCGCACTGCACAGCACCCTCTTTGCCGAACGCATAGGTGTATACTTCTTTTTCAAAATCGCTGAGACCTTCCACGGTCACAATGTTTTTGCCTTCCAGCTTGTCCGTCTGCGGTACGCATGCCTTGGTTGGCTTGCCATCGATCAACACATGGCAAGTGCCGCACGCGCCCTCGCTGCAGCCATCCTTAACGGATGTTAAACGCAGTTCATCACGTAAAAAGCGGATCAGTTTCTGATTTTTTTCCGCCGCTACGGTTCGACCATTAACGGTAAAAACAGCCATATACGAGCACCTCGGAATAGATTAAAATTTTTTTGGTAGCCTAATTATTTTTATTGTATCATATTTTATGCAAATTGCAACCGAAAATCTTGTTTTCCTTATTTTAATTATAGTATCACGCCCCGGTCTCCGCAGTATATCTCTGCCGCAAAAAACTGTGTGTCCCTTTTGAAACTGCTTGACAATTCATTCCCTTGTGCATTATAATTCACGCGACAAGTGCAAGGGGCGCTGACGCAAGTCGGCTGAGATGTGCGCGTATTGCCGTGCCGGTCTCTGATAACCTGATCCGGATAATGCCGGCGTAGGAATGCAGCATAACGCTTTTTGTTTGCATCGTAACGCCGTCGTTACGATGTTTTCATTTTTGGAGGTAATCCCATGAATACCAGCAAAAAAACACGCGCACTCGTGGAAGGCGCCCTGATGGTCGCAGCGGCAGAAGCACTCGGCTATGTGAAGATCTGGCACATGCCGGAGGGCGGTTCTGTCTCTCTGATGATGCTTCCCATTGTCCTCTACGCCCTGCGCTGGGGCCTTTCCAGCGGTCTCCTCGCCGGTCTTGCACTCGGCATCGTTGATTTTATGCTCGGCGGCGGTATCGCCATCGGCTGGCAGTCCATTCTCGGCGATTATGTTATTGCCTGCACGCTCATCGGTCTCGCCGGCGTGGGGCATGGAAAGAAAATCGCCGGTATGCTCGGCGGCGCGGCGCTCGGCTGTCTCGGCCGCTTCGTTGCCGTCTGGGTCACGGGTGCAACCCTCTGGGGAGAATATATGTACGACATCTACGGTCTGCCGATGAATAATGAGTGGGTCTATTCCTTCCTCTATAACCTCCCCACCCTTGTTTCCGGCGTTTTGACCGTCATCTGCTGCGCATTGCTGCAAAATACGATGAAAAAGCTGCCCGCCGTCGATTGACAGATCCCTCCAAACAGGCTATGATTCTCTATATTATCTGGTCTTAGGAGTTGCAGTATGATCCTTCTCATCGGCGGAAGCAGTCATGTCGGCAAAACATTGCTGGCTCAGAAGCTGCTGGAAAAGTATAACTATCCCTACCTCTCGCTCGACCACCTCAAGATGGGCTTTATCCGCTCGGGAAGAACGGAGCTTGCGGTGGAAGATGATTATGAAATGCGCTATTTTCTCTGGCCGTTTGTTGCCGAGATGATCAAAACCGCCATTGAAAACAAGCAGAATCTGATCATCGAGGGATGTTACATTCCCGGTGAATGGCAGGATAGCTTTTCCGCAGAGTATTTAAAGGACATCCGCTGCGTGTTCGTGGTGATGAGCGAGGACTATATCCGCAATAATTTTAACGCGCTCGGTGCCTATGCAAGTGTCATCGAGCAGCGTCCTTTGGAGAATCTGAACATGGAGCGCCTCATTCTGTGCAGCAAGAGCTTTAAAGATGGCTGCCTTACCCACGGCATCCCCTGTCTTGAGATCTCCGAACGGTTTGATATTGACGAGATCGTCACAGAAGCCGAAAGACTGATGAAGCTGTAAAACGTGCCAAAAAAATACCCGTCATACTCAAAAATGCGCAGCCGCAACTTGCGACTGCGCATTCTGCATGATATTAAAGCTTTTCGAGCGAAATCGGCGCACCGACAGACCTTGCAACGCTGTAGATCTTTGCCACATCCTCAATATACTCCGCGTTGAGATACGCCTGCTGCAAATCCTTGCCGACGGCCAGCACGCCGTGATTGGCAAGCGTACAGCCCATGCGTCCGTCCAGCGCCGGAACGGCATTGAGGCCAACTTCTTTCGTACCGGGCGTGGCATACTCCGCGCAGCGAATATCGCCGCCGAGAAAAACCAGTGCCTCGATCAGCACGGCCGGGATCATCTGATGATTGACCGCAAACGCCGTGGCATAGGGAGAATGGGTGTGGAATACGGCATTCACATCGTTCCTGGCTTCGTAAATTGCCGCGTGCATCCGCCATTCAGATGACGGCTTCAAGTACCCCTCAAGGATCGTGCCGTCGAGTTTCATCACGACAATATCCTCTGCCTTCATCACATCATAGCGAACGGAGGTCGGCGTAATGAGCATTTTACCCTCCTCACGGAGAAAACAGCTCATATTTCCGGATGTTCCGGAAAACAGCCCCTCATGAAACGCCTGAAGCGAGCGTTCAACAATCTCCTGCTTCATATTCTGTAAAGTATCCATGCCTTACACCACCAGATTATCCTTTCCGATATTGCCGTCCGTAAAGTAACGGTTTAAATCATAAGGAGAGTAGATCCCCAAATCCGTCACGACACCGGAAACCAGCGCAGGCGGCGTAATGTCAAACGCGGGATAGTAGCCCTTGACTCCCTCCATCGCCGTGCGCACGCCCATTGCCTGCAGCGTAAAGTTCGGATCGCGCAGTTCAATGTGAATGGTGTCGACTGTGGGGTGTCCCTGATCGGGCGCACCGGTGACAAAGTACGGAATGCCCATGTACTTGGCAACGATGGCGTTTTGGAACGTACCGACCTTGTTGACCACATGACCGTCGCAGCAGATCGCGTCCGCCGCCGTGGTGAAGACATCTACCTTTTCGCGCTGCATCACAAACGCCGGCATATTGTCGGAAATGACCGTCACATCAAAGCCCATATCGTGGCAGACGGAGGCTGTCAGGCGCGCGCCCTGGAAGTACGGACGCGTCTCCGGGCAGAACAGGCGGATTTGCTTGCCGCGATTTCTGCATTCGCGCAGCATCGTGCCGACAATCGTCTCGGCAAAGCAGTGCGTCATGACCGTACCGTTATTGGGAAACAGATCGACAAGATACCTGCCGATGGTCGCCATGCGGTCGTAGCGGACATTGTTCATCTCGATCGTATGCTCCTTGATCGCCTCGGCAACATTATTCCCCTCTGCAAGCGCCTTCTCCGCGATCTCAAGACAGATATCCGTCAGCTGAGACATACGCTTGACCGTCGTGGGACGGGCGTGGGAGATCGTATGGGCAGCACCGCGCAGATACTCCATCTGCTCAGCGACAGATTTTTCGCGGCACTCGTATGCCGCCAGTGCCATCCCCATCGGGACGGCAGTATAGGGACCTGCGCTCTGCGTGACCATATCGGTAATCGCCTGTGCGACCTCCTGATGGGTCGTGCAAGTCACAAATTCGATCTTCGCCGGATAGATTCTTCTGTCAAGTATTCTTACTTTACCGTCTTCATACCATGCCACATTTTCGTACTGCAGCAAAAATGCCAGGTCTTTATCTGCTCTTTCCATTGCCTTCACCTCAGCGGTAGAGTCTTGCAACGGCCTGCTTCATATCAGCCGTCACCTTTTCAGCGTCCAATGTCAGGAACAAGCCGTTTTCATAGAGGATTTTTCCATCCACCATCGTCATGCACACATCGCTTGCCTGCGCCGAGCAGGTCAGCAGCGCCACCGTATCGAAGTTCGGATACAGGTGCGGCTTGGTCAGATCAATGGCGATGATATCCGCCTTTTTGCCAACCTCCAGTACGCCGGTGTCATTGCGTCCCTGCAGCTTCGCACCGTTGACCGTCACCATGTCCAGCACCTCAGCAGACTTGATGTGCGTGGGGTCATTGTGGTAGCCGTCATGCATAATATCGGCAAGATGCATCTCCTCAAACATATTAAGATTATTGTTGCTGGCAACACCATCTGTACCGAGCGTGACATGGATTCCCTTATCCATCATGCGGCGAATGGGAGCAAAACCGCTGCCGAGCTTGAGGTTGCTCGTAGGATTGTGCACCACGCTCACGTTGTGTGCGCTGAGAATATCCATATCACTCTCCGTCACCGCAACGCAGTGCGCCGCCGCCGTGGGCGAGTCAAAGGTGCCGAGCGATTCAAACCACTCCGTCGGTGTTTTGCCGTAGCGGTCAATGCACTCCTGCTGCTCACGCGCAGTTTCGGCAAGGTGAATGTGCATTCTGCCGCCGCGCTCACGACACATCTCGCTGTAAGCCTTGACAATGTGGCTCTTGCAGGTGTACTCCGCATGGATGGAAAAGTCAATGCGAATGCGTCCGTTCTCGGCGTTGTGGTACTGTTCGAAAAGGGACAGCGACTCAGGAATTTGATAGGTCTGCTCCACCGTCTGGTCATCGGCAAAGCACTGTACGCAGCGGTTCAGATTCGCTTTGATCCCCGCCTGCGTCACAGCTTCCGCCGTTTCCGTCGGGAAAAAGTACATGTCGGAAAAGCTGGTCGTTCCGCCGGCAATCATTTCAAGCAGCGCAAAGCGGCTCGCCGCTGCAACATCCTCACGCACAAGCCTGTCCTCGATGGGAAAAATGCTGTCGAACAGCCACTCGTGCAGAGGTAAGCCGCTGCCGACACCGCGCAGGAGCGTCATGGCAATGTGGCTGTGACAGTTAATCAGTCCCGGCATAAGGAGCTTTCCCGTCATATCCTTGACGGTATCATATTCCCCCTCCGGCCTTTCCGTGCCGATAGAAACGATCTTATCCCCATCGACTCCAAGACAGGCATTATGCAGTGTCTCATAGGTTCCGTTTCTCCGTAAAAGAATATCCGCATTAGTAAACAGTGTTTTCATAGCGTTGCCCCCAACAAGTT
>JAUMWI010000038.1 GCA_030529725.1 Eubacteriales bacterium
CTCGAAGAGGAACCGCTCGAAGAAGAGCCGCCGGAACGCGAGCTTCCACCCGAGGAAGAACCTCCGGAGGATCTGCTGCCGCTGGAGGAAGAGCCGGTTCCGTCCGAGCCGCCGGAATAGCCGGAAGCGTTGCGGATGCTCTCGGCGGCCGCGTGAGCAGCCGCCATACCGGCGGTGTCGCCGCGGGCTTTGGCATCGTTATAATCCTTGGTCGCTTTCTCGATTGCTGCGGCGTTGCCGCTTGCCTTATCCTGCGCCGAAACGTAGGCAGAGGCAGGGATGGCAAAAAGCGACATCAGCAGGGAAAAGACAAGCAGGACTGAAAGATATTTTCTTTTCATACTGAATTCTCCTTTACATTTTCTCAAAATGAAGAGGCACTGAGGAGCGGTGGCTCTCAGTGCCTCTTGATTGGGTTGTCAGAAGAAGCACCCCTTGCAGGGTGCTTCTTTGCGTATGAGTTACTTGAGCTGTCCGTGACTAAGCTCCCACGTGTATCCGTTTGCCTGTGCGCTGGCAAGACCTTCGACCTCGTGGCATTCGACGCCGGTTGCCGTAATCAGCATATGGGCATCGACCGCGAATGTCTGCGTTCCAGGGCCGCCGTACTTCATGCCGAGCAGTGTCGCAATGTACCACGGTTCATTGCCGCTTAATGCATCGGCGTTTTTGATATTTACCGTTACACAGCCGCGCACGGATGCGTAGATGTCAGTGCCTTTTTTGGTAGCCATGACAAGACTCGGATTCGTGGCGAAGGTGATGTCAAGGTTATCGGAGTGGTATTCCATCGTGGCTTTTGCTTCTTCCATGATGTGCTTGATCTGCTCACCATCCGTCTTGGGATCGATGTCCTTATTCAGCGCGTGGTAGTAGCGGGAATGTAATGTTTTGCTGTAGATCTGTTCGCGCAGATCGGCGAGACTGCCGGACGGAAGCTCACCGAATTCGAGGTTCATGCTGTCCTGCGTGACCGGCTCTGCCATAAGCGCCCTGATCTGCTCTGCGGACAATTCACCCTGATAGATGCCGACCACGCGATACTGATCGCTCCAGTCCACATATGCGCCGAGTGCTTCGGCGACGAAGCGGATGGGTACCATCGTACGGTTATTGATGAGCACGGCTTCTGTGTCCATTGTGACGATAGATTTATTGCCGTTTTGGGTAACGGTGATGTCTTTCCTGCCAATTGCAACATCAACGGAGATCCCGTTCTTGCTGATGGTTGCTGTGCAGGTCTTGTCATTCCACGTCACCTTTGCGCCGAGTGCTTCGGTAGCGAAGCGGACGGGAACCAGAGTTCTGCCGTTGGTGTCAATGATCGGCTCCTGATCGGGGAAGGCGACGATCTCGCCGTTGACTCGGACGCGGATCGAGTTATCATCTGCCGCCATTGCGCCGGTCGCCAGCAGGGTTGTCAGCGCCAGCACGATTGCCAGCACTCTTGTGATTTTGTGTTTCATTTTGTATCCTCCTATTGGTTGAATGTTTTATTTCCTCTGTTTTGAAGTCTCACCTTTGGCAACGCAAAGCAATACCACACAAATTAGAAGAAAGCTACTGAAATATGCAAGATTTCCAAAGAAAATTGTACAAGCCAGCATATGGGCCGGCGCAGCGTAGGAACACAGCGGAATATGCCTGGAATGCGGCATTTTCCGAACAGCTCCCACTGCTGTTGCGCCAAGGCCGGTCAGGAGCAGTGTCGCTGCCGTGATCGTAATGCCGCAGGAGAGCGTCATGGCACAGATCAGTTTGAAATCGCCGCCTGGCAGTTCGTTCCGGGACAGTATGGACGCAAGCCAAAGAATCAGCATCATGGCAAGCATGCATACGATGCGAAACACAACAATCTTGTACTCTGCGATGCCGGTCAGAATAAGGATGACCGGTACAAGGTTTGGAATCTCACGTCTTTTGAGATCGGTAATGCCGCCGTACAGAAGTACGGCGGCATTAACCAAGCTGCACACGAAATACAGCGAAGTTACGTTAGTCGAGGTCATAGTTGGTTGCCCTCACTTTGAAGGAATAAGTCACCTTCCCAAATCCGTATTGCGAAAACATAGTGGGAAATGATATTTTTCCGCGCACTGTCATAGACGGCGTGAGCAGCGGGCAGGTAATGGTGCTGATGGAGACCGTGTAGCTCTCAGGCATATCCTCGCGGATAAATCTTTGTACATCCTTCTTGGCATTTACAGTATCCAACAGCAGAATCCTGTCCGCACGGTATGCGTCTATGATATTGGCTTCCACTGCGCTGTTGCATGAGCGCTGCAATACATCCATGGCATAATCGTATCGCTCGTAAGTCGAGCCCAGCTCCATGATGAGCAGCGTCAGGCTGAGCAGAGCAAAGGTCAGCCCAATAAAAAGAACCGGCGCAGAGCCGGTTTTGGACTTGAGCAGTTTCTTCATTTCCAAAACACCTCCGACCGACCGGAGAGTTTCATGCGGATGGGCAGGCGAAGCTGAACGGGACGATCCCCCAGCATGAGAATGTTGACGGGATAGTATGCATTCAGATGGACGGTAAATTCGTCCCGAAGCTGAATGCGCTTCCTGCTGCGAAACGGTGCGTCCACGGTGATGGTCAGATTATCCAGACTGCGTCCGCCCAGCTCATCTGTCAAAGAGTCAATACTTCGCTCGTCGTATTCGCCGGTAACCTCAATGGTTCGGACAACTCTGCGGCAGATGTAGCTGGCGTTATAGTATCGGGTAACATAGACCATGGCGCTGACCAACACAGCAAAAATGAGGATCAGCATGGCAGCCGTCGCAACGAACTCTACCGCCGCATCACCGGATTTCTGACGCATCAGCGCCCGGAGCTTTTTCTGAACCGCCATGCTGTATTCTCCTTTACCAGTTGGCGTTCAGCTTGTCGCTCATTGCGTCGAACATATCCGCAAAGAAGCCGGGGAAGAATGTCTTGATTGCCGCAATCAGCAGACCGACAATGACAACAGCGATGATGATAGCGCCGATGGTGTTGGTGGCAAGGTCACCGCGGCAGTCGCAGGCAGCGCAGCTTACGCAGGACACAAAGAAACAGTAAAGATTGATAAAGAATCTGCGGACGGCAGAAACGATGTTCTGCACCTTGGTGCGAATGGATTTAACGATGTTTTTCATGTTGCTTTTCCTCCTGAATGTAGTTTTGTGGGATTACCAGTTGGTGTTGAGCTTGGTGCTCATGCTGTTGAACATGTTGGTGAAGAAGCCGGGAAAGAATGCGTTGATTGCCGTGATCAGCAGACCGACGATGACAACGGCGATGATGATAGCGCCGATGGTGTTGGTGGCAAGGTCGCCGCGGCAGTCGCAGACAGCGCCGCTCACGCAGGACACAAAGAAACAGTAAAGATTGATGAAGAATCTGCGGACGGCAGAAACGATGTTCTGCACCTGGGAACGGATGGACTTGAAGATGTTTTTCATGTTGTTTTTCCTCCTTAAAAATTAGAAAAGATTATTTAATTGGTTCTCGACGAACACAACGAGCACATAGAGAATCATGACGACACATACACCGACTGCCGGAAGGTACGTTCTTCGCATTTTGGCAGGGCGTGTAGAGAGCGCTTTTTGAACCTCCAGCTTCGCCTGACGCGCCATGTCATCGGCGAGGTATTCGAGGGTTGCGCTTTGGTCAATGCCGCGATCCACCTCCTGCAAGGCGCTGCACAGACGAAAAGCCGCCTCGGAACCGAGACGGCTTTCAAATTGCTGCAGCGCTGTCTGGACACTGCCGGATCGCATTTCCGCCAGCAGGATATCCAGCTCCGTACTGAGGATGGGACCTGCCACCTGACGATAGGATTGGAGAACGGCATAGACGTCGCGGTTAGACCGCAGATTGCGGCAGATGGTACGGATGAAGCGCGGCATTTCCTGCGCGATAGCTTCATCGATCTCCTTGAGTTTTTCGGTCAGCAGCTCCCGCTGACGCATCATGCCGTAGCCGGTCAGAAGCGCCATGAGGATGAGACCGAACCAGAACTTGAGAAGCACACACAGGATCGTGCCGAGAATGCCAAAGGCGAGGATGGCGTACTTCCTCGCCGTGAACATCTGCGGAGTGACCGCATACCCTGCACGGCTGAGATCGCGCCGCAGTTTTTCCTCCGCAGTCTGCTCCAGATAAACGAAGCGGCTGGCAACGGTGCAGAGCTTCTGCAAAATCGGTGTATCCCACAGATTTCTGTTTTCGCTCTGCCACTTACCCATCTTCCGCAAGGTCTTGCGTCCGCGGAAAGACCTGTCATGGAGCAGGGCGCTTTCAGCGATCAGCAAGAGTCCTGTGCCGAGGAAGAGGGCGAGCAAAATAAGAATGGCATACATTACGCATCACCTCATCTCATCAGGGGCGTGTTGATCTTCAGCGCCCGCAGCACGGAATAAATCACCGCTGCCAGCAGGAGAAGGAACAACCCCTGCCCCACGACGGAGGTAGTCAGCGTCACGTAGGCTTCCGCCATGAGGAAGCGGAACACCAGCGGAACGGAAAAGATCAGCACCAGCGTCAGCAGATAGTCGCGCCAGACGGCGAACATTGCCGCATCGGACTCCTGCTGTGCGGTAATCACATCGTGCATGGAATCCACCACGGATACGCAGACATACTTGAGACTGCGGTCATCCTGTGCCATCACCAACGCGTCAATCCACTGGGAGAAATACGGATTGCCGACCTGCTCCTCCATGCGGCGCAGGCTGCGTCTTACGTCACTGTCCATGTAGGTGACATAGGTCAGAAACGCCTGAAACGGTGCTTTATAACTGAGATTGTCCAGGTTTTCCTGCACGGACTGGATGAAGTCCTCCGTAGAAATGTAGGAGTTGGAAAGCATTGTCATGGAGGAGCACAGACGCTCCGTATAGACGGTCCCTGCTTTCGTCTGCCGAAAGCCCAGCACGAGGAGCGGTGCGATCATGCCCATAACGGAAACGGCAGAGGCGATTAGAGAAGAGCTGTAGACAGCCTTCCCTGCGAGAAACCCACCGACAGCGCCGAGGACAGTCAGTCCCCAATAGATGCCGCTCGGAACCCCGCTTTTTGCCAGCATGCTCCGGCGCTTTTGCAGGAGCTTTTGCGCGGCGCGGGTCAGTCTGCCCGGACGCTTGAAGCTGCGGATCTTTTGCTTTTTCTCTGCGCTGCGCATTGCGCTTTCCCGAATGGACAGATCCAGCCGCAGGAAAAGAAAAATCGCCGCGCTCAGAAATAGAAACACGGCGAAACAGCAATATTCAGGTTTCATCGGCGTCCTCCTCAGCTTTGCCCTCCGGGAAGATCCGCTTGAGCAGTTCCTCCGGCGCTCCGTTGTCCCGAAGCGTACTGTAGAGGTGCGGGGAGATACAGCCGCAGCGTTCATGATGTCCGCGGATGTTGGTGATGCGTCCTCTGCCGTCGCGCTCCGTGCTGTCTACGACATAGCGGAACAGCCGCGTTCCGCACACTTCGCCGTTCCTCTGACCGGTTGCTTCGTAAATCTCCATAATGCGGCGCGAATGATCTTTGAGCTGCTTCTGATAGACGATGATCGGCCACGCCCCGACGCACATTTCCAACAGACGCTCATCGGACAGGCTCGTACCGGCTGTGTGGCAGAGCGCCACCAGCCTTCGGTAGCTGTCTTTTGCACCGTCCGCATGGAAGGAAGTCAGGATGGTGTGACCGGTCTGTCCCGCAATCGCCGCCTGGTACGCCGCTCCGTCGCGCACCTCGGCGGGTACAATCAGAGCTGGATGGAAACGCAGAGCGCTGACGATCAGATCAAACATCGTGACAGGGTTCGGCTCACCCTTCGTTTTGGTATAGACCACACGGGCAGGACGGTCATTCTCAACATCGTATTTGAGGAGATTCAGCTCTCTGGAGTCCTCGACCACATAGATACGGTTGTTGTAATCCTCGTTGAGACGGATATACTCGTTGAGCAGATACGCCATCAGCGTGGACTTGCCGGAGCCTGTTCCGCCTGCCGTTCCCACAGAAACGCCGTAGCAGAGGCAGGCGGCAAGGAAATCGAGCATATTCTCGGTTGCCGTACCGGAAGTGAGCATCTGTTCGCGGGTGATGCGTCCCTTGCTCTGCTTTCGAATGGAGACGGTGACGCCAAGCTCCTCCGGTACCAGCGGCGGGATGAGTGCGGAAATGCGGGTACCCGTGCCAATGAAGCTGTCGACTCTCGGCGTCTGGGCATCCAGCAGCATTCCGCCCATACGCACCATGCGTTTGACGATATCCAGCGCTGCCTCCGGAGAGGCAAACGCCTCGTCATCGTAAAGATAGTCCGTCCGGTCGGAGCGAATAATCTCCACGCAGTTGTAGGCGTTGATGTTGATCTCTTCCACGGTCGGATCGTGCAGATACTTCGTCAGGATGCCGAGACCTGCCATATCCTCGAAAATGCGCTCGGTCAGAGCGGTTCGGTCGTAGTCCTCGCCGGCAAGATGCTCGGCGGCATAGCGGTAAATGAGCGTTCTGAGGGACTGTGCCGCCTCCGCATCGTCCAGCGCCGCGGATAATTCGTCCGCGTGGTTTCGGGCAATCTCGGAGCGGACGGCATCCAGCACCTCCAGATAGCCGGAGTTGTCCGTCTTCTTTTCCGGAGCATTTTTTCCAACCTGAAGGATGGAGAGGAACTCATAAGCAGATGTGTTCATTCGTCCTCACCTCCCTCGTCCAATGCCGCACAAATGTCGTCAATGGCAGAGGAGTATTTCCGCCCGGCCTTGCCGCTTGTGCCGTAGAGGGTGCGGTGTTCATTCTGCGCGGCTTCCGCGTCGGGATAGAACGGAATGCGAAGCTCCGGCTTCTGCCCGATGAGCTGATGGAGCGAGGCATAGTCAAAGTCTTCGCAAGTCTCGACGCTGATCGGGATGATCTTGTCCTCCACGGCTGCCACAGCTCTGCGATAGGCAGTAAACCACGGAGATGCGCTGAGGGTGCTGCCGGTCAGCAGCAGAACGGCTTCCGCCATACTCATTGCCCATGCCGCGAGGCTGCTTCCGCAATGCGAAGGACAGTCCACAATGACGGCGTCGAAGATGGTTTCCGCCTGCGAGAGAACTTCTTTTGCATTCTCCCCAGACAGCTCCTCGCCAAAAGCGTCGCTGTCCAAAGGTGCGGCAAGAACGTACAGGAGATCATCTGCCGGAAGGACGATATGCTTGAGGGATTCCTTGGAGGTACGGACGGCGGCGAGACTCTTCTCCGCATCAATGTGCAGTCCCATGCGGGCGGACAGCTCACTGTATCGTTCCGGCGAGATCAGGCACACGGACTGACCGCGCAGGGACAGGGCATAGGCAAGGTCAATGGCGAGCGTGGTCTTGCCGCTTCGGGGCGGACCCCATACGGTATAAATGGCCATGGCTCAATCCCCCGTTCTTGCAAGCGTCAGATGGAGCGCTTCCTGCTTTTCGAGGCGGATGAGGGTGATTGCCTGCTCCTCCGTACAGCGGAAAACCACATAGGCAGGCTCAAAGTCATAATCCGTATCATCCTCCAGCGCCTGCTCTTTCTTTTCGTCCAGCTCGTCCAGCGGCTCGAGATCCTGGTTGAGTACGCCGTAGACATACATAGCGGGAAGAATTTTCCACACGGAGACGTTTTTCTCCTCATCTTCTCTGCACTCATACACATCTACGATGTTTCCGGCACGGAGAACTCCGGCAAGGCCGGAGGAGGCGGTCGGGAATTTCAGTGTAACAAGGCAGTTGCCCTGACCGAGTCCCTTCGTTTTTGCTTCCGTCCGCTTTGCGTATTCCTCTACGGAGATGACACGGTTCTGCATGAGATATTCGCCGGCGAAAAGGTTTTCTGCGGCGATCTGACCGACTGCTTCCTCCTCGCTGCGGACGACCTTCTCCGAAAGTCCGTAAGCGCCGACCTCAGACAAGGTCAGCATGCCTTTGGTGAGTTCCGTACCCTCCGGTACATCCTGCGTGGCACGGACAACATAGGTGGTTTCTGCCTGGGCTTTATAAAATCGCGGCAGGACTGCGAATGCAATCACTGCCGCGAGAAGGATGCACAGCGCACCCAGGAACGCTTTACTTTTGAATACTTTCATGGATACCTCCGAACCTTAAATTCCGATGATCGACCAAATGTAGGTCGGCGCGGTCAGCGTAAAGACGAGGCAGGCGAAAAGAATGGCCGGCGCCGTCCATTCAAACTGCCCGCTCTTTCGGAAGTCAAAATACGCCATGCCGATCTTTGCAAAAAAGAACACGGCAAGGATGAGGTCAATGGCGGGGAAAACCACCTTATTGACCACGGACTTGATCTGATCGGAGGCGGTTGTCCATGTGCTTTCCACTGCGCCTGCCACATCGCCGGTACCTGCCGCGAATGCGGTGGTTGCCAGCAGGCAGCACAGCGCAAGGACCGTCACAAAGACAGCCATAATCTTTTTCTTCTGCATTTTGGGTTCCTTTCCTTTCTTTTACATCTGCTGGGACATACCGAAGCATTCTTCCGGATCTTCATGTTCCAGCTCTGCCATTTGCTGTTCCAGCGCCTGCTCATACGCCTGCGAAACCGTGGCTACGAGATAGGCGCGGGCGTTGGCGCTGATGGCGTGGAAGGTGTCGGTATACTTGGTTTCGCCGCCGGACTGATAGGAACGAAACGGCATACCTATCGTGATCTTGTTGTCCTTATCCGTGATGCGAATATCGTGGACGATGAAAGCGTCGCCGATCTGAACGCTGGCGAATGCCTTTGTCTGATCCTCGCCGGGGATGATCTTTTCGATCCTTGCGGTAAGGGTGATCGGGGCGTCTCCCAAATTCTTTGCCATGGCTGTGTCCTCCTTTCCTCTTTATTTTCATGACATTCCCTGCTCGAACTGTGCGTCCGGCGGGTAGATCTCCTGCCCGCTTTGGAGGCGTTCGACCTGCTCTCTTGCCCAATCCGGCAGGTACTTGTCCTGAATGACGCCGATAAATTCCGAGCGATTCCAGCGAACGCATTCTCCATCCGCAAGGCAGGTTGCCCGGATGGACCTGCCAAGCGATTTAGGAGAACAGCCGAAGCCGTCATGGGCGTACCAAAGCTGGTACTTTGGATCCCAATAGGATTCTTTGAGCGTATACGTGCTCATGACCAGCACCTTGCCCTGATAGTCCAGTGTCGCTCTGGAATCCGGCAGACAATGCTGACTGCCGAATAGCTCCAGCGCATCCAGCCGCTGACGGTACAGACTGATGAAACCATCCAGCACAGCGGGGTGTGACTCTACGGCAAAGCTGTAATTGTGATTTTTGTCAGGCGGGATATAAAGCTGTCTGCTCCACTCCTTGTTGTGCTCGCGGAATCTGCCGTCGAAGTCCTTTTCCTTCAGCGTATTGGCAAGGACATAGGTTGTCCGCTTATATCCGAAGCGCTCGATGACGGCATCCACGCAGTCTTCGTTCAGGTGCATTCCGTCGAAGTTTTCCCGAATCACCTGCTCGATGGCTTCCTTACAGGCGATATTTGCACGAAAGCTTTCCCGCCACAGCGCCTCCTCGCCGAGACGTTTTGCCTCTGCCTGCGAGTAAGGATAGACGGGGACTTCAATCTCCATAGACGACATCTCCCTGACGCAGATGCTGATCCAACGCGCCGAGACAGATACCTGTGGCCATCAGATATTCCATAATCGGATGCGGCACACTGTAAAGACTGTACTTGTCGTTGGCTGCTTTTACAGTGATTGTGCCGTTCTTCTCATCCACGCTGATGTCCAGCGCACCGTCTTGGGACACACCAATTGCTTCCCGCAGTTCCTCGCTGAGCTGCACAGGTTCTTCCAAATCAACTCCGTTGAAACCGTCACATTCTTTCTCACATTCTTCGCAGCTTCCGCATACGCGAACGAGTCTCTCCATAAGGTCATCTGCAAACAAATACAGATTGTTTGCCAGATCGACGAGGTCTTTGGCAGTCAGTTTGGCTTTGAAAAGCAGAATCAGCCCGTCATTTACATGAGCGGACAGCGCTTCTTCCGTGCGGAACTCGGCAAGCTTCAGCATTGCCGTGTTGATCGTCACAGCTTTTCCGCTGCGGTTTACATCAAATTTCCCATTCTTCATCGTTCATTTCACTCCTACAGTCAAATAGTGTAATTTGTTTCGGCATGAGCCGCTCCCGCTCGGTTAGGTCATAGTTGCCAATGAGCAGCTCTTTGAATTTGCATCCGGCTTCTACACGCTGCCGGATGTTGTTAATACGCTCAACCTCCATCATTCGGATGTTGGGCTTATCGTAGAGGTTTCGGACAAAGTCGTCATCGTTGTACGACAGCAGGAACTTGCCGTCCGACGAGAGCAATGCCTTACTGAGCCGGTAATGATCCCGCTCGGTAAAGCCTTTTTCACCCACGTTTTTGTAATATCGCTCCGTGCCGTGATAGGGAGGATCGCAGTAGAAGAAGGTGTTCTCCCGGTCATAGTGGCGAATCAGATGTTCAAAGTCCTGATTCTCAATGACAACCTTGGCAAGACGGCGATGTGCCTGCTCAATGATGGGGAATTCCGACCACACATCATGGGGCTGAGCTGCAAAGCTGGTCAGCCCGGCAGCATAGGACTCCCGTATCACCTGATAGAACCACGCCGCTTTCTGCACCTGCGTACCTTTCCCTCGCCGTTTCAAAAGGGAAACAAGACGCTCAAAGGAAATGCGGGAATTGATCGACCAGCGCAGCTCGTTGATGAGCTCCTGTGGCTTGTTTTGAACGCACAGGTAGAGGTTGGTCAAGAGTGCGTTGAAGTCGTTATAGACCTCAAAGTCGTTGCCGGGCGGTTTGGCAAACAACACCCAGCCACCTCCTCCGAACACCTCAACATAGCGTTCGTAGTAGAGCGGGAAGTGTGCAAGGATGGTTTCCCGCAGGGCCTTCTTTCCGCCAACCCAGGGAATAAAGCTGTTCACGGCGCATCACCGTCCGGTTCTCCGAAGTGCTCCAGTGAGGATTCAAGACCCCGGATAGCAGCGTCCAGACCGGAGCGCATCTTCTGGAGCTGACGGATGGTGCTGTAGATTTCGCCTGCGTTCTCAGCATAAAAATATCCCGCGTCACCCGAGGCGATGGGGATACCCTTGCGGCGCAGGCGATTGACATTCTTGCGCAGCTCGTTGCCGCTGATCTTCAGTGCCTGCTCGATCAAGTCGCTGGAGCTTGCGTGTTTTCTGCCGGCACATACCGTTTTCAGGTACTGTTGTACAATTTCTTCTTGCATGATCATTCCTTTCCGAGACGTCGTTTCCCGAAAAAGAGCAAAAAAACAGAGGTCGATCATTCCTTTCGGAAAACGGCCTCTCATCTTGTTATTTGTTTTTAGAGCATCTGCATTCCGCCCTGTGTCTGTTCCTCCTGCTTCACCTCATAGCTCGCGGGATCTGCGCCGGGGACGTTCCAGCCGAACATACTCCCGACCTCCATGGCCTGGCGCTGGGCGGGGGTAACACCGAGCCGTTCGTTGAAAGAATCTGCTGCTTCGATGTTTGCTTCCTTGTCCAAACTGCTTGCGTCCGATGGGTAGTAACCGGTTTCGCCTCGCTTGATGCAGATGAGATGTCCCGTGCTCTTCAGCGTGGAGAAACACAGTTCCGGCAGACCGTCCGCCACCTTCTGCGTAAAGCGTTCCTGCTCGGTGAGGATTTCCCACGAGTTGTCGCTGTCCCAAAGACTGACGTAGAGATTGCCTTCCTCGGTCTTGATCTCCCGCTGCTCGAAGCCTTCGCCCCAGCCGTCCGATGCCTGACCGGTGATATAGTCTTTGAGCTTTCCCATCTCAGAGGGTGACAACGGCTCATAAACGCGACATTCCGCTACCCCCCACAGCCGGTTGTTGCGGCTCTCTACACCGAACACGACGGACTGCACCTTGTCGTTAACGCTGTCTGTTTCATCATACCAGTGCATGATGCCGCGCTCCGCCTCCTCCGGCATACGGTTCTTTTCAAGCGCCGTGCGGATTTGATCCTCATAGCCGGTCAGCTCCATGCCGTTCATCTCGGTACCTTCGGTGTCCAGATCGCCCCAATCGTCATACGCATAGAGCGTGGCATTCAGCGGCATATACAGCTTGAGCGTGGTTGGCTCCTGACGGGGTGGACGCACGGAAAAGCTGTCCTCGCCAACGACCACTCCCAGAGTGCGGCCATTATCCCACTTCACATGGAATGTGCCGCTATCGTCGATATAGTCGAGTGTGCCGGTCATGCCCGGTTCCACAGGAGAAAAGGGGTCTTTCATCTCCTTGAGGGTGATGCGGGAACCTTTGGGGTACTGTTCCCGCAAAAACTTCAGCCATTCTCTATCCATGGTTACATCATGCCTCCCATCTGCATGGAGGGCTGCTGTTCGTAGTCCTCCTCATCGCTTGGATTTTCTTCGCCGTAGAGGTCGTAGATGGCATCGTCCACGGCTTTTCGCAGCGCAGAATCGTCGGTCAGGATCTCATATTCCATTCCCGTGGTCGCTCGGAACTCCAGCTCCTCCTTGAGATCCGCGAGGAATTTGTCTTTGTCGGTGTATTCCATCACTTCGCCGTTGGCGTAGGTCAGGCGGCCGACGAGCTGCTTTTCTTCCGCAAACGGCTCAGAGCAGCGCCGGATAAGTCCGAACTCTGTCCGCCGGACGTTATCTTCTTCCATGGACGCTTCACCGAGACCGGCAAAGTCCATGTACCCGTCGATGGTATCCAGCAGCTCATCGTCTGCACCGATGCGTCTGAGCACTTCACGACCATATTCCTCCGCATTGGCGGGAACACGTTCATAATCATCCAGCTTCGCGGCAAGCTCCAATGCTGCATGGAATGTGTCGGGCTGCTCTACAGACAACACGGAGAGGTATTTCATCAGCTCGCCGTCCGTCTGCCGCATCTCCTGAATGCGCCGTGCCAGTTCGTTGGTTTCCTCCACGCTGATACAGTCGTTCGGCACAAGCTCGCTGAGGTACGGAATATAGTCGCTGCGCATGAGCTCGCACTGGACAAAGTCCTCCACCTGAAGCTGCCGTTTTGCACGTTCAAGCTCCGCTTCATCGGCTGGAAGTTCCATGCGGAATGTGCGGTTTTCGCCGCTGTGGAGGTCAAGTCGGAAGATTGCATCGTCTCTGCGCTGCGGCAGGTTGCAGGATTCCTTTCGCAGCACATATCCTGCCGATGTGTAAGCGCCGCCATGTTCGGCGTAATACTCTGCGCCGATTGCGGAAAAGTCGAGGTAGGGAATTACCTGCTCAGGGAAGCTCTTATAGCCGTTGTCCACGAGGAAGATGCCAAGCTCACGGTCGTTGGACACGCCGTCAATCATGGTGTATGTGCCGAGGCTTCCCGCGATGCGGAGTACATCATCGAGACCGTTGATCGACTCGGAATCCAGTGCGCCGGCAAACATCTGCCGGCCGGAAACGGTCATGCTTTCGATCCGCTCACCCAGCGCATTCAGCTTTGACAGCATATCGTCGCCATCGATTTCTTTACCTGCAAGGTAGTTGGAAAGGTTTGGAATGTCACCGGTCACAGCAGCGATCTTAGTAGCCGCCGCGGTGCTGATAGAGTCCAGTCTACTGTATGCTTCGTCAACCGCCGCTGGCGTGGCAGGCAAGGGAAGACTGACGCGAAGCGGGCTGCTACCGCGTTTCAACTGCAAGGCGATCATAACATGCCCTCCATTTCCATTTCGTGCGCTTCGGCAGGATCTTCCGACATCAGCTCATCCAGGCTCAGTGTCCCGTGATACGAAACGTAGCCGAAGATGTTGAACTCGCCGGTTTCCTGCTCCACCCGTTTTTCACCATATCCGGCATAATCGTAGTAGTCATCGAGATTTTCATCGTACTCGTAATGGCCGGACTCGCGGATCATGTATTTCCCGTATTCCTCCGGTGTCCGAATACCGGGGAAGAATTCGAAGAGTTCAAGGTTTTCCGAAAGCTGCCGGAGCTGGAATGCGGAGTCCGGCCTGGTATATTCCACTACGGCAGTGAGCTTCTTGAAGTCATTGTCCTTCATTTCAGCAAGGACAGCGCAGAGCTTATTCAGTTCTTCGAGGCTTTCGTCTTCAAAGGACAGCGCCGCCTCGATCTCGTCCGGAAGGATACTGTCCACGAACCACAGTCGGATATCTTCCGCATCCTGAATGCCGGTACGTTCCACGATGTGTTCCAGCTGCTTGCGCGACATAGGAAGCTGCAAGCTTGAAACCGCCAGCGTGTCCTCCGGTTCCGCACAGTCGGAGATTTCCACCTCCATCACCCGTTCGCGGTATCTGTACTTCGGGAATACGCCGCCCTGATGGTAGTGCGGCGTCAGCTCCATACCGTTTTCGTACAGCACCCCATAGGGTGTCACCTTGCCCTCGCCGCTGCGAATCAGGCGCTCCATGACGGCATGACCGTCCTGCATTTCCACATCCTTCACGGGGGCGCAGCCGCCCTGCGAGATAAGGTACTGTCGCCTGCCGATAGCATTCAGCTTGGAGAAGTCTGTGATAATGATGGGCATGTCACAGCAGAAAGTCAGGTTGATAAGATCTGTCATATCACTGATATCCCTGTCGTGTACGACGCATTGGAAAGCCGCCTTTTCGTTGTCATCGAAGCTGTCCAATCTCTGGAAGAGATAGTCCAGCTCGTCAAGATTGACCATTTTGCCCTCTAACCGTTCCAGCGCCGGATACTCCGAATCAATGCCGTCCACCTTGCAGTCGAGCTGTGTTGCATGACCGATGCCCAGCAGGTCCAGCAGTTCCATGCAGTGATCGTATTCTTCGGCGGGGATCGGCAGCGGGACGCTTACCTGTCCGTCTTCGGGAAATTTGTGGTTACTCAGTACCACGGTTGCCATTTGTGTTGTCCTCCTTCTTAATGATTTCCCGGACTCGCGTCTGCATACACTCTCCGTTTGTGCCGCAGATAAAGCCGGTGCCTGGGTATGGACAGCCGTCACAGTGTCGTTCGGGCTGCGTTTCATTTGCTTCTCTGATTTAGATCACCTCCTGCGAAAAAAGGCAGGGACTTTATCCCTGCCTACATGGTCTGTTCAAATTTCTGTCCGTGCTCCTGCTCATACGCCTGCCGGTCATGCTCGTGAATCTGCTCGACGATGTCAGGGATTGCATAGCGGATCTGCTCTTGCACGCTCTCGATGGTTTTGCGCTGTTTTTCATCCAGCTCATAGGCATCACAGAGTGTGTCTTCACAACATCGGTAGATTTCTTCAAGCTGCTCCGGGGTGAATATTCGGTTCCTGTCAACCAGCCCGGAACGCACAGCGAAGTCTTCGGCTGCGGTATCAAGGCTGTCCTGGTAGTAGTGCCCGTGGTTGACGCCTTTTCGATTGAAGTCCCAATCCCAGGTGACGAATTCAAAAGCGTATCTGGTTTCTCTGCCTGCGAGAACGGCTCCGCCGTAGTCAGCCAGCATTTTGAACTTGTCATCGAGTGTTGGAACATTCAATGCAGGCGCTGCTTCCAACAGCTTGCGATAGTCATTGCTGTCCATGTTAGTTGCCTCCTTCCATTTCGGTTTTTGTGAGAAAACAAAAAAGCGCCGCATCGTTGACTCGTGAGAGTCAATGACACGGCGCTGATTTGACAGGGTGGGTATGAAAAAAGGGACGAGCATTGTGCTTGTCCCTCAAATGTTATTTCGTTCGGATTTCAGAAATCAGATCATCATAATCGATCTGACCAATTTCAAAATCGTATGTTGTTTCCATTTCGCATCACCATGGTGTATTGTAACCGATGGCTGTGGGAATGTCAAATGCGTTTTTAGTATGGGGTATATGCCAAAAGCGGTATTCTGATCTCAAAATGTGAGGTTCGAATCTGTGCAGT